>JADZFW010000085.1 GCA_020854235.1 Flavobacteriaceae bacterium | reverse complement strand
TTAATGATGGATAGATAAACTGACGACTATTTTCCAAACCAAATTTTCCTCCAAATTTGGCTTCACGAAATGCCAATCGCATATCAAAGGAATCAAGATGTTTATTTAACTTACCATTGGTAACAGGATTTGTAAGATCTTGTAATTCCAATGGACTTAATTTCGTGAAATCGCTTTCATCAAAAAGTACAGCACATGTACGTGAATTACCAATATCCACAACCAGATCCACATTTCCATGTACTACATTTTGATTGGAATATAGTGTAATTGTTGGTAAATTACTAAATTGTTGTATATATCTGATAAGAAATATATATTGAGCCAAGTATTTCATTTTTGGCATTTCTAATCTTCTATCATTGATGTTATCAATACCATGAAAATGCTTTAATATATATTTATCTACCCATCCACAGTTTTTTTCCTCAGAACAATATCCGATAAGTCCTTCTTCGGTATTACACAAAGCAAAATCTTTATGAGTTTCAGCATTATTTGTAAAAATAGGTGTTTCTTGTAGGTCTTCTTCCTCAAATCCCTCCCCTTTATAAACAGTCTTTGTATCAAAGGCTAAAAGCAAGTTATATTTCTTAAGCTTTCCATTCTGTTCCACTGGTATTAATTTAAATCGACACCAATTTGTTGGTCCAAAATCTGACTTTTTTCCTTTTAATTGAAAAAACGGCATAGGAAACCAAGTGTTTTCGAACTTTTCCCAATCAGAATCTTTTATTTTTCCTACTGACAAATCAAAACAACCTGAATCTTTTGCATCTTCAGTATCAATGGGAATTATACAATTTGTAATAAATTCATCATCCCCTGAAATTGTATCCCAAGAATCTGTAACTTTATAGTTATTCAATAAAGTAGAATATCCAAGATTATTACCATAAAGGATACTTTTTTTAATCCACACCTCTTCTTCTGAAAAGAAATGAGCGAATTCTAACTTCTTTTGGTGATCAATTTCATCAAAACTTTCATAAAAATACATTTTAAAGTTATTATTTAAATCAACTTCAAAAGGAATTGTGAATAATTGAATACCTGTGTTTGCAATTAAATTCATATAAAATATTTTTTGTTGTAATATTAATTTATCCGAAAAAATTTAACTGAAATTTATATTCAATTCAAATAAAAAAAATATAGATAGATTAATTATTAAATTAGATTTTTTTTATGAACGTGATTATTTAAATAAATAAAATATTTCAATTTGTCGTATAATAAACGACAATTAATAATTGACAAAAAATGAACTCTTTAAGTTTTTGTCATTAGAAATAAAACTCGAAAAAATAATCCTAGTAATCACACTAAAAGCCAAAAAAGCAACTCCCACCTTCATCTTCATAACCACAATCTGTGAATCCATCTTAAAATTTAGCAATAGCAGGGCAACTAAAAACACATCCAGCATACTCCATTTATCCAACAGCGCCAGAATTTTAGAAGTGTTTTTAGAGGTATCAAATATAGTGAAAATTTTGTTAAATAAATCAAGATATTTAACAATTGGTAATATTATCGTGAAAAAAAAGATGATAAAGGCTAATAAGTACTCATTTTCGTGATAAAACATCAATACGGAGTCGTACAATCGGATGTTTTTGGACTCCAATACAATACCCATCACCTGGTTTTTGGTATGCATAATGGGGAAAATGAGACCTAAAACAAAAAAAGTTACCGAGCTGAGCCACAGTGTAAAAAGTAATCCTCTATTCATAGGCTGCCGGTTTTGAAACAGAATCCAATTGTTGTATTGATTGATCTAAAAAAGTGTCCAAATCTTTGAGAAATTGCTTTCCTTCAAACCCCGATTCCTTCATCATTTTCATCAAATCTCCGTAAAAATCTTGCCCTAAAGCATGCATCGCTTCTTCAAGTTTCTGATAATCTTGATCCAACAATAATATCAAAAGTTTTTGAGGATGCTTATACTCCTTATAGAAATGATATTGCATATCGTACTTAATTAATAGCAACTCTTCTTTCCATGTATATTCATCTTTAAACTTAGCTTTCCACTTTATAGCAAACTTTTCAAAAGACTTGTCGTGTTGCTTCCAATCTTCATCTGTGAAATTTTCATACTTACTACTAACCTCATCCATAAAAAATTTATACTTAGCCAAATACGACTCTTTGGACATGGGAGCACATGATTGTAATAATACAACAAAAAAAACCAAAACGTATCTGAAGGATTTCATAGTATTAATTTTTAACATTTTAAATTAAAAGTCTTTAATAAATACTTCCAAACAAATTTAAACATTTATTTTTAATAAATATAATTCTTACACAAAAAAACCCGACCACCCAAACAAATCAAGCAATCGGGATATAACCACTTTCTTTCCCCTTCTAATCAAACAAAACAATTCTCCCCTAAATATAGTTGCGGTATAAAACCTGTGTTTTAGATTTTAGAGCCGTGGTGTATGGACGCCAAACAAACGTTTCAAAATGGATACTGAACGAGTCCATGCACCCAACAGGGGTTACAGCGCTTGGAACCTCATAGCAATCCACCATCCAATTTGGAGCAGTGAAACTAGCCATATAGTTTGGCCTTCACAAGGTGGTTTCGGATTTCCATAGCTTTTTGGATGATAAGTAGGGGAAAAAGGATGGTATTTAGGGTCTGTTGAAAAAGTTAATAAAACACCCTTATGTTCAATTACAACTGCTCAACAACCCAAATCAGAATTTCAAATAGAGTTCCTTCAGTTTATCCTCGACAATCTTTTTATAGGTTTCGGTTACCACAAAGACTTTACCGGCTACTTTAACCTGCATTTTCTTCAAATCTTTGTCTTCTGTAGTTAACAAAGGTTTGTCTTTCGAGGTCATAGCGCCGGTTTTGGTAACCGATGCCGAACCTTGTACCAAACCTTCAAAAACGCCGGCACTCAAATTGACGATGGTCTTTTGATTAATCCTTTCAAAATAGGTAGGCAATTGTCTTTTCAATTGAGTTAAAGAGGTTTCCAACATCAGGGTTTTCAGAACCCCTTCACGGTTGGGTTCGGCTTGTATACGGGCTAAAAACCAACAGTAATTTTCTTGAATCTTGATCTTTTCTACCGTAGCACCTTTTTTTACTTCGAGATCTTCTGTAGAGAAATACAAGATATCTCGATACGTAACCGGTATGGTATGCACTTGCTCTTTTTCAGATAGGGTGAGATTCTGCTTATACCCAATCAACCCCATCACCCCATCTTTAACCTTTAAAGGCTGTGCAATCTTCGATTTCCCCAAGGTCATCTTCAAGGTAGCCAAGATTTGATGCATATCCGAGATCTTCCCCTTGATGAGGTAATCGTGAGGCGAAGTCAAACTGGCCGCTGTCAAGACCGAATCCGAATGCAAGTTGGACAAATAAATAATGGGCAAATCCGAAGTCTTCCGTATTTCCTGAGCCAATTGCAATCCGTTCAACACCCCCCTCAGTTCGATATCCATCAACACAGCACTGGGTTTCGCACTGGTAAATAATGCCAAACCCTCCTCATAAGTAGGCGCAAACGCACACACCTCATAGCCCTTACTTTCCAAAATTTGTGAAAGGTGATTATAAAACTCCCAATCGTCCTCCACGATCAAAAGCAACGGCGTCGAATGTATTCCCATATATATAAAACTTATTTTTCCTAATACTTAAAAATCCCAAATCTAAAATCTAAAATCGCCAATCTAAAATCAAAAATCCAATTAACCTTGCCTCGCCGCAGTCTGGTCAATAACCTAAACAAACAAGTATAACAACACCCTTTTACAAAGTAAAAGCCCCTAATGTGAACTCATGTGCCCTCAAGTGGTGAAAAAAATAGACCTAATTAGTTAAGTAGAACAGACCTTCGTTATTTCAAACCCCAATTCCCTATGAACTCCCCTGAATGCAAAGCATTCAATTTTAGTGTCCATTCATTTCAATCCACATTTGTTTATTCATATTAATCAATCCTTCATTCGTCAATTCGTGGCTAAAAAAACCATTCCAAAATCTAAAATCCAAAATCTAAAATCCAAAATCGCCAATCGCCAATCTAAAATCTAAAATCTAAAATCTAAACTTCATCCCAACCACAAACCCATCTCCAGTTTTCACCTCAAACCTCCCCTTATATTCCCGTTCCACAATTCCCCGTATCGTTCGCATCCCCACCGAAGCTTCCTTACCCGTCATCCGTTCGGTATCGAGTCCCTTGCCGTTGTCTTCATAC
The DNA here is from genome assembly GCA_020854235.1 of Flavobacteriaceae bacterium. Taxonomy (GTDB): domain Bacteria; phylum Bacteroidota; class Bacteroidia; order Flavobacteriales; family Flavobacteriaceae. Next base: position 22,703 of record JADZFW010000085.1, on the reverse strand, counting down.
ACCAAAGTCAAAGTCTGCCCTTCGCGAGTCAACTCCAATTGGATAGCCCCTGCAGCACCCGCGGCAAAAGCATATTTAACCGAATTGGTCACCAATTCAGTCACGATACCGCCAATCTTGACTGCGTGTTTATCCGATAAACTAAAGTCAGCTACTACCTGCGTTTGCAATTGTACGGCATCATAAGCCAGCAAAGTATTCGCCACGATTTTTTCCAAATACCCTTGCAGGTCGATATCGGTTTGGGTCGGATGTTCCAAGATTTGCTGGTGAATAAACAACATACTCTTGACTTTGTTGGTCAAATCGATGGCATAATCCCCCAAAGCATTTTTTTGAACACTGATGTACATCGTGACTTTCTCCAAACTGTTTTTGATACGGTGGTGCATTTCCGTTTGCAAAGAACGAATCTGTACGAGTTGGTCTTCCAATTGCACATTTTGGGTGGCAATGCGTTGCTTTTGTTTCCATATCCAATAAGCGCCGGTAAGCAATAGCAACACCAGCAAACTCCCGCCCATCAAAGCCACATTCCTGCGACTGATAGTCAGGTCTTGAACGGCAATGCGCTGTTCCATCTCACGGGTTTCCAACCGAATGCGGGCCGCTTGGTCCTTATAGGTACGTTCCACGTGCAAGATGCTGTCTTTGAGCGTCACATAGCGGTCAAAGTAGATTGGAGCACGTGTAGGATCCGATTTTGAAAGCAATTGCAAGGTGGTCAAAGCATCGTGTACATTGTGAATGGCTTGACAAGTCTGCAAACTCTTTTGCGCCCATGCGGTAGCGGTTTGGTTATCCTTTTTTACCAAATAATACTGCGCCAAGTGCATATAACTCATGATGAGCGAAGAAGGAATCGAATCGATTTGTCTCAATTGCAAGGCTTGCATCATCAGAGGAAAAGCCGTATCGGGAGAGCCGTTTTCCAGGTAATTCTTGGCTTTATTGTCTATAGCTCGGGCATAATCTACCAAAGCATATTTTTTGACACTGTCGTGGGCAATCAACACATCGTAATAAGAATTGGATGTGGCATAATCTTTCAGAGCCGCATAAATATTCCCCGTATTGGTGTGGTAATTCAAAAAATACAAAGTCGTATCCATGGCTTCGGCATGCGAACGATAGTATTGTTTCAAATCTTCCATATTGGCCAAGGCCACCTCGTATTTATGCTGCCCCATAGCATTCAAACCCAAAAAATTATAAGCATCGCATACGATAAGAGGGAGTTGATGTCTTTTTCCGAAATCAACCAAAAAAGCACATCGCGCTTCACTAGAAGGAAAATCATTCATTTTTTCTTCCAATGCCATCAAATTCACATAAGTCTTGGCCAAATTCAAGCTATCACGATATTGGATATCCAATTGCAAGACCTCTTGATAATAATAATAAGCACTGTCTATTTGATCCGCCTGGTCAAATGCCTTCGCTTGAGCAATCAATTCCTTTTGATTCTCGTAATAAACACGTTCTTTTAGAGGCTCGTGTTTCGACTGACACGATCCCACAAACACCAACAAGCCTACAAAAAACAAAAACAACCGATTCATAGTACAAAATGAAGCAATAAAAGTAAGATTAATTTATCTTTAAGACAAATAATTTAATAGTCGCATCATTCCTATTCGAAGGAAGTGGTATCCGCATGGGTTGTTACCTTTGTCAAAGTTCTAAACTTTGACAAAGGTATATATGTCGACTCATTCACGAAACCCCGAAGGTTTCCAAAAACCTTCGGGGTTTTTAAAATAATCAGGTCAATCAGCTAAATCAAAGTTCAGACATTATTTGCACTATTCAAAAAATCATTTTAATCAAGTCAATCAGCTAAATCAAAGTTCAGACATTTATCCCAATTGTCAGCACCATGATTTATTTGATTTTAGGATTACCTTGATTTTTTTGTTTGAATTTACTATTGAGTAGACGTTTAAATTCCATGCTTTTAGAACCAAAGTTTATTAATAAACCTACTTCCAAATCATATGCTTCCAAGTAGTTAATTGCCTGAGCAAAATGAACATCTTCCAGTTTAATAATTGCTTTTAATTCTACAGATACTACATCTTCAACCAAAAAATCAACTCTTCGTGTTCCGATTTGTGAATTTTTATAGTAAACAGGCATTTCGTGTTCGCGTGAAAATGTAATACAATTGTCATTCATTTCAATTTCCAGTGCCCGTTGATAAATAACCTCTTGAAAACCGTTACCCAATGCTTTATGAACATTGATAGCACAACCAATTATTTTAGATGTCAATTCAGAATATTTATATTGTTCTTTTATCATATTAAAATTTTTACTTTTTACTTCGTGAATATTTATTAAAAAAATCATTTTAATCAGGTCAATCAGCTAAATCAAAGTTCAGACATTTATCCCAATTGTCTGAACCATGATTTATTTGATTCAAGGATTACCTTAATTTCGCTTATTCTCATTATTTGTACTTTAATAAAATCAAAATAATCAGATAAATCAGCTAAATCAAAGTTCAGACATTATTTGTACTTTAATAAAATCAAAATAATCAGATTAATCAGTTTAATCAAAGTTCAGACACTTACCCAAAAATAACCACCACCCCATCTACAATACATCCTCTACTCCAATACCTCTTCAATAATTTCAAAATGATACCTCTCTTTCAATGCGCTCTGTTGACTTTCAGTTAATTTTTCAAATTCGATGCTATAGATTTCCAAAGATTTACCGTGAATGAATGCATCGTAGGTTGTAGAAATCGTATCCATAAGTTTAACAAAGTCCGTAAATTTTGTTTCTCTTTTCGCGTTAACTTTAATAAAATGGAAAGCCATATCCTGTTTTAAAAAGGTGGTAACTTCTTTCGAAATTTGTTTCAAGGTTATTACTTTTCCTGCAAAGTAAATCTTTGATTGGGCTGTCATATCAAACTCCAAAACCGGACTTTGGTTCAAATTTCGTTTAGCTAAATCTTTGATTAAATAGGATTTTGTTGATACCATGCTCAAAATCTGATAAGTATAAAGTTGATAAAAAGGTTCATCCAGGTCTTCAGGTGTAAATACTTGATCAAAAAGACTTAACAAATTGGACTTTTCCGGGTCATTTAGGTTGACCAATTGTTTTGTAATCTCATGTAATCTTGAACTTTGAAACAAGAGACTATCGCGCTGTTGTAAGGTGCTGATACAATTAAAAAAAAGGGTACTATGTATACTTTCTTCTTGAATCAATGCAAATCTTTGACTTAGAATTTCTACCAATTGTAGTGGGTTTGCGTTCAATTCATGGAGTAAAGCCTTGTAATCTTTACCGGTTGTCCCTTGTAAGAACCTATTTTCCAACAAATAATTTTCTATGGAATCTTTTTCTAAAAATAAATCAATACCGTTGGGGTGTCCCGAAACTTGAAAACATTCAATGACCTTACTTTCAAAATCATATTGACTAAAACTATTGAGGCTGATGAAACCAAGGAGGATGATTAAAAAACATTTTTTTTTCATTTTTAAAATCTATAATTTGTTTTAAAGCTTTTTTATCTAGGGTTAAGTAACAACTATCGACAAATTTATAAACTATTTTAAAAACAATAGCGTATCAAAACCGAATTTCAGTACTATTTGCCCTTTTGCTTGGTCGAAATCAAGATGTTTAGAATAGGGTATAATCCAAAAATAGTCCCAAACCCATGATCTCCCTTTTACGTAAAAAGCAAAAAAACACCTCAATACCTTTCACAACCCCTACCCCAACCCTCCACCTCTTGTCAAAAACAAGAAAAAACCCTATATTTGTATAGAAAAACAAAAATCCCCAAAGAAAACATCCGAAATCATTACCCATAAAGACCTAAAAAATGCAATTCTACTTAACTAAAGGTCTTTGTTTTGTTTCGGATAAATGGAAATTAAAGGAGTAACTCACTCCAAAAAAAATTTCATACAAATTTTTTTTTAAATATACAAGTCGAATTCGACAAAAACGTACTCGAAATTTATAAATTTCGAGTACTAACTTTTTGCACAGTTCAAAACAACCCAATACTTTTGACCCGTTAACAAATCAGAATCGTTTCTAAAGGTTTATATGCTAGCTAACCAAACGTAAAGAAATTCTTCTAAAGTTTTTAGTATAATCCTTAAATCCGCAAGGATTTAACATTTGTGTATATATCAGCCGCTTAGTTTGTGTTTTTAAGCATTCTATTTTAAAATTCAAATTCGTGAACGCGCCTTGCCGACGAGGCAGGTTAGTGGCTTTTAATATATGCTTTGTGGATTTGAGGTGTAATTTTTTTAAACAAATCTAAAATGTTAGAATCAAACAACAATCAAGAAAGCAGCAACGCTGCAAAGTCGTCCCATCGTACCTATCAAACAGGTCATGCCAAAAACGTGTACAATTTTGAAACCTTACTCAATTATGTCACGGCTTATGGGGAAATCTACAATCCGGCTAAAGAGATTTTGAAAAAAGAAAACCTTCAAATCTTGATGGCTCAAGCCTTTCATAACCTCTCCGAGGTTAATACCGCGCTTTCTACTTATACCTCAGCCGTAACCGCACGCGAAGAGAGCTTTATGGGATTCGATACCTTTATCACCAATGTGTATCTCACCTTAAAAGCCTTCGAACCGTCCAAAAACGTACTGGATGATGCCCTCAGTTATGTCAAAAAACTAAAAGGCAAAAGAGTAGTCCCCAAAGTATCTTTGGAAGAGATCACAGCCCTCTCCGAAAATGAAAAAGAGGTCAAATACAACTCGGTCGCCCAATTGGGATACGATACCCGCGTGGAAAACTTTGATCGTTTGATTGCCCTGCTGAGCGCCATTCCCAGCTATAAGCCCAATGAAGCACACCTCAGCATCGAAGGACTCAAAGCCAAATACAATGATTTAAAAGCCAAAAACATAGCTGTAAAAGAAGCCACCACCGCTTTGAGTAACATCCGTATGGCCAGAAACAAAACCTTGTATTTCCCCGAAACGGGCCTCTACAGCGTCGCCATTGGAGTCAAATCCTACGTAAGAGCCATCTTCGGACTTTTTAGTCCACAATACAAGCAAATCAAGAATATTAGCTTCTCACCAAAGAAATTCTAATAAGTCTTAACCATTCAATTTTAAATCCCTTTCCGTATATCATTATACTGAAAGGGATTTTTCATAAATAAATATCACGTCAGGTCGAGTAGCCCTGGCACAGACGGGCGTATCATACGTCAGGTCGAGTAGCCCTGATGCAATCGGTCGTATCATACGTCAGGTCGAGTAGCCCTGGCGCAGACGGGCGTATCATACGTCAGGTCGAGTAGCCCTGATGCAATCGGTCGTATCATACGTCAGGTCGAGTAGCACAGCGTATCGAGACCCTTCGTCACAAATCACTCGGCATGACAGTCACGTCTTTAAAGTCCGCGTCAGGTCGAGTAGCCTTGGCGCAGTCGGGCGTATCATACGTCAGGTCGAGTAGCCCTGGCACAGACGGGCGTATCATACGTCAGGTCGAGTAGCCCTGACGCAGTCGGGCGTATCGAGACCCAATAATAAAATAAGAATACATGAACCATGGAAACTAATCACACTAGCCATGGAAAGTAATCACAGTAGCCATGGAAAGTAATCACAGTAGACATGGAAAGTAATCACAGTAGCCATAGAAAGTAATCATAGTAGTCATGGAAAGTAATCACAGTAGACATGGAAAGTAAATACACAAGCCTCCAAATTCAATTCATAAGATTCCTCCCTACGGTCGGAATGACAACCATAATCAGTATAAAGGAAGGGAATATAAGGGCGGCTTTGCCGCCCTTATATTCCCCCAAACCCAAAAGAACACCGTCATTTCGACCGTAGGGAGAAATCTCCTCTTATTTATAGTAAAAGCACAAAAAGACAATCCCAATAACCCACCCCAGTCCCCCATGAAACCCCTTGAATGCAAAGCATTCAATTTTAGTGTCCATTCATTTCAATCCACATTTGTTTATTCATATGAATCAATCCATCATTCGTCAATTCGTGGCTAAAGAAAATCATCCCACCATCCCACAGCCCCCCCACTATACCACCCCAATCCCCTATGAAACCCCTTGAATGCAAAGCATTCAATTTTAGTGTCCATTTATTTCAATCCACATTTGTTTATTCATATGAATCAATCCAATATTCGTCAATTCGTGGCTAAAGAAAACCATCCCACCATCCCAAAGTCCCCACTATACCACCCCGATCCCCTATGAAACCCCTTGAATGCAAAGCATTCAATTTTAGTGTCTATTCATTTCAATCCACATTTGTTTATTCATATTAATCAATCCATCATTCGTCAATTCGTGGCTAAAGAAAACCATCTCACCATCCCACAGTCCCCACTATACCACCCCGATTCCAATTAAATCCCAATAACCCAATAACCCAATAACCTAATAACTTAATAACTTAATAACTTAATAACTTAATAACTTAATAACTTAATAACTTAATAACTTAATAACTTAATAACCTAATAACTTTTAACTCAATAACTTTATAACTTTATAACTTTATAACTTTATAACTTTATAACTTTATAACTTTATAACTTTATAACTCAATACCCCAAACCCACCAAATTTCAAAAAAATATTATATTTACCAACAAATTACATCATAACCTCAAAACACCTATCACATGTCTAAAATGTTCCTCACCCTAGCCATGACCCTCATCACCCTGTACAACCAAGCGCAAGAAACCTTTCCCCGTATGGTCAAACAAGCCATCGGCACATCGGGTTGCCAAGCCTACTTCCCCGGAACCGTTGATTCGTTCGAACTCAGCTATTCAGAAGATGGCGCCTCCGTGTACACTGGCGAAATAGAAGCCAACGGCTACAACTTTGCAACCATCACCGTCAAATTTATCGAACCCATTCCCGATAGAGATGCAGTCGTTTGGGACGGCCTAGTCGATTCATACCTCACTTTTCTCCAACAACAATTTTCCATAACCGATTCTGCAGGCCTAGGTAAAGGACATACCTTGGAATCACATCCAGTCGCAAAAGGTTACCTCGATTATTGGGTGGATTCCGATGGCGTTCAATACGTCATCAAAGCTTGGATGGATGAGAATTACTTGGGAATACTATTTGTTTACGGCGACACAAACCAACTCAATTACAATGTCCAACAAGTATTCCTCGACGGCTTCCGCTTCCCCGAATAATTCTAAATCAACAACCACCCAATCTAAAATCTTCCCGATAGCTATCAGGACTAAAATCGCCAATCTAAAATCCCCAATCGCCAATCGCCAATCTAAAATCGCCAATGTCCACCCAAACCAAACCCCATATCACCCTAGATCCGCAACTCCGAGAAGAGCGCAAAACCCAAACAGCCGAAGATGGGCAAGTCATTGTGCATTGCAGTATACAATCAGATGCATGGGGTTCGGGTATCAGGGTTTGGAATTCCACTTACCTCATCGACCGAGTCAGTTGTGAACGCAGTGAGTTGATACATTTCTTCAACATTACCCTATACCCTCAATGGCTGTGGTTGGAACCCAATCAATACCATACTTTTACCCTCATCTTCTCAGCATTACCAAAAGATTGTAACAACTTTGATTTGATCGAAGTCATTCCCCAAGACGGTGGATTTGAAGTAAAAAACATCTCCCGAAACCGCGAAGACGTATACCGAGTAAAAATCTCCTAAACCTTACTCAAAAAAATAAAAACCATAAGTTCGGTTTTGAATAGAAACATGCATGTTTCCTAAAACATGTTTAAAGTACTGACTTAGAACACAAACTATCAACTCAACGATAAACAAGCGCTGGCCCGGCAAAAATGGCTGGGGTGCAAAGGCAGTGAATGGTTTTTTAACATCAAATCGTCAAGGAAGAACAAACGTCCAAAAAACCAGAGCGGGAGGCTTTATTTTTGCCTTGATTTTTTGTAACTTTTTGATCAAGCAAAAAGTTAAGGAAGAATAAAGATTCTCCTCTCATTGATATGCATAACTTCACAACAAACATTAGATAATTTATTTGCAAACAATTCCCTTCATGTATCAAATTCAAAACCCAACAGCTCGAATCTCTTTTATCAAAACGTTTGGATAAAAAAACACCTCATTAACACATACAATTAAAGAAAAAAACTACATTTGTCCACAGCGCCACCTCCATTATTTCAAAAAACCACACCCAATGGAATGAATGAACAAACCCTGTACATTAATTAAACATCTATTTAAATTTAAAATCCCAACCCTAATCTGTAAATAGTAAAGTAATCCCGATTCAAAGAAACCAACTTCTATATGCATCCCAAAAAAATACTAGCACTTTTACTTTTCTATACCATTTGGTCCCAAGCCCAAGTCCCGACCAATATTGATAGCCTCAAAAGAATCTATCAAAAAGACCCCCATACGCTCGAAAACCTCTCTCTACTCTCACAAGCCTATACCGCTTCCCAAGTGGACTCTGCCTTGTATTACGCCAAAATTTTATTAAAACAATGCAAACCCGATGACTATGACTACCAAGCGCGGGCTTATATCATCTTTGGACACTATGAGTTTATCAACAACCGATTAAACACTTCTATTGCCTATTATCAAAAAGCCATTGCCCTCACCGATAAAGGACAACTGCACTTCATCAAAGGGGTTTATACTTCCAATCTCGCCCAAGTCTACATGAACAAAGGTGAAATACGCCAAGGAATCAGCACCTATCAAGAAGCCGAAAAATTGCTTATCGAATACGATTATGACAACAAAGCCGATTATTACTTGGCTTCCGTTTATTCGGGTTTAGGGGAAGGATATAGCTTTCTGGGTTTGTATGATATGTCACTCCAATTCTTGTTTAAATCATTCAACCTTTCCCAAAAATACAACGACATCCTCAATATGGGTATCACCCAAACGACCATAGCCAATGTCTACAAAAACATGAACGATTGGGACAAAAACGAATATTACAACCGCCAAGCCATGCAGCATTTTAAAAATGTAAAATATCCGTTGGCAGAAGGCATGACCTATTACAACCTGGCAGAAAATGCTTTCCAATCAAAAGACATTGTAAAATCAGAACAACTCCTCGACTCATCTCTGCACATCATCACCGAGTTGGGCACCGATTACAGTTTGGGCGATGTCTACAACTTATATGGCCATTTGAAACTCTTTCAAAAAAAATACAATTCCTCAGAAGTGTACTTCAACAAAGGTTTGAGTATCAACTCAAAATCCAATCTAAATATCAATACCGGAAATTCAATCATGGGGTTAGGTGATTTAAATGATCAAAAAGGCAATGAAACCACTGCTTTGAAATACTATCAAAAAGCCCTGAATATATTTGAAAAAGAAAATCTACCCAAAGAAAAAAGAGATGTATTGGAAAAAATAGTAGACTTGGATGTCATCATCTCCCAACCCGATTCCATCCATTATTACATGGCGTTATATAAAAAAGCAACCATTGATTACCTCAATGCTGAAAAACAACGCGCAATCACCGGTCAGGAAATCTTACATGATACCAAACTCAAAGAAGCCAAAATAAAAACGCAGGAATTACAACTCGACTCCGAGAAATCCAAAAGAGTCAAATTGGGGTATGGAATTGTTTCTTTGATTCTTCTGAGTACTTTCTTGCTGTATGGCATTCAAATTCGTCAAAAACAAAAAGAATTGTTGACTCAAAATACCATTCTCGACATGCAACATCATTTGAATCAAATGGAATTGCAAAACCTCAACCAACAACTCAATCCGCATGAGTTTAAGAATTTACTCATCGGTATAGTCCCCGAAATACAAGAAAAAGCTCCCGAAGCTTACCGAAACATGGTCAAACTCCTCAACCTGACCAAAGCCACCATCAGCAATAATTCACTCACCGATAGCCTCGACAATCAATTGCAACAGATAGAATCCTATTTGAGTTTGGAACAAAACATACTATCAGTCCCGCTACAATGGCAAATCGACAATCAACTCAAGCATACCGATTACCAAATCCCCCGACTCTTGTTGAAAAATTTAGTAGAAAACGCCGTCAAACACGGAATAAAAGACAAACCGGATGGTGGGGAAATTAAGATACAACTGAGTCAAGATTCCCTGTACAACTACCTTACAGTCATCGACAATGGACTCGGAATCCAATCTCAAGACAAATCCGAAAGTGGCATAGGCATCACAACCTACCAAAAACTGTTTGATTCCCTAAACACCAAAAACAAACTCAAAGCCGAGTTGCAATTAATCCCCCAAGAATCAGGCACAAAAGTAGCAGTCAAAATCCCCTTAGATTACCAATACACCTAAAAAAATAAACTCGGGATACAACTTCAAGTCATACCCCGAGTAAGATTTTATTGATTCAATCAAATTACATTAGGATCAAAACCCAATTCTAATTTCTAACTTCTAATTTCTAATTTCTACTCCACTTCCTCATAATCAATATACTCCCCTTCATCTTTAGACTTTTGAGTAGAGGAAGGTTTTTTATCAATAATCGTTTCCCCCGGTTTACGAATAGGTTCCTGTGCAGCTTGTTGTTGTCTAAAACGCTCTTCCATATTCTGAACAGCTTTGTTCATCATCATGGGAAAAAATATCCGAAAGACAATTTTGATAGCATAATAAAAAAGAAATATATAAAGCAGGGTTCTAATTAAACCTGTAAATGAAGCTTCTTGCATGTTGTTTATTTTGGGTACAAAAATAATAAATTATAAATACGAACATAAAATTCACTTTTTACTTTTTCACGTGTAATATTAGTAGCATTACAAGTCAAAATGTAACATCTGTGGCAGTTTTCTATTTATATTCCCAATAGTTTTGCAACAAATTATATACATGAACATACTCATTTTAGGAGGTGGCTTTGCCGGTGTGGAAGCAGCCATCAAATTACGACAATACAAACACGAAGTTACCCTCATTTCCGATAGAGACTATATGTTTATATATCCGGTTTCCATCTGGATACCGGTTGGCAAACGCAGCTTTGAAGATACCCAACTCAAACTCTCCGATTTGGCCAAAGTACACGGCTTCAAGGTAATTATAGATCAAATTACCCACATAGAAGCGAATAAAAATAGAGTTCATGCGGCTACGCAAACCTATGCATTTGATTATTTATTCATAGCGTTGGGAATGGGCAAAGTACAAGTAAAAGGTTTGGAACATACCCATTCTATATGTGGCAAACCCGAAGAATCAGTTGTAATCAAAGACCTCTTGGAAAACTTAATCACCAAAGGAGAAGGACATATAACAGTTGGTTTTGGAGGCAATCCCAAAGACCCAAAAGGAATGACCGTTAGAGGTGGGCCGGCTTTTGAATTGCTATTCAACATCAGTGTATTGTTAAAAGAAAAAGGATTGAGAGATCGCATCCGACTCACCTTCTTTGCACCCATGGCAGAACCCGGAAAACGCATGGGAGATAAGGCTTTGGGTAAAATGGGTTCCTTTTTCAAACATTATCATGCTGAAACCCATTTCGGCAAAAAGATCAAAATGTTTACCGATACGGGCATCACCTTTGAAGACGATTCCAACCTCCCCTCCGACCTTACTTTGTTTATATCCGGCGGCGACGGACTCCAACTCATCAAAGACTCCGACTTACCACTCAATGATACCGGTTTTATCAAAATCGATGAAGGATGTGGAGTCGAAGGATTTCCAAATATTTACGCCATCGGGGATGCAGCAGCCATTGTTGAATTACCTTGGGCTGCCAAACAAGGACATGTAGCCGAAGTAATGGCAGATGTCGCCACCTACAATTTCAACAATACCATAACCGGAAAAGAATCCCGCAAAAGTTATCACGACAGTTTACACATCATCTGTGTAATGGACAGTGGTGATGGAGCTGCATTTGTAATGCGTACAGCCCATAAGGAACTGATGATACCGCTTCCAATAATAGGACATTGGCTCAAAAAAGGTTGGGGTTGGTATTTCAAAAACTCCAAAATGAAACGCATGTTCCGCATCCCGGGTATGTAAAAAGTATATGACTTACATTTTCAACACAACAATTATAAAGTTTTAACCAACCTCAACAACCAACAACCTATCCCGATAACTATCAGGACTCAATAACTTTACAAACTTTACAAACTTTACAAACTTTACAAACTTCACAAACTTTACAAACTTTACAAACTTTACAAACTTTACAAACTTTACAAACTTTACAAACTTTACAAACTTCACAAACTTTACAAACTTTACAAACTTTACAAACTTTACAAACTTTACAAACTTAACAAACCACATGAAACTAGCCCTAGCCACCGAAGACAGAGAACACATCGCTCGCCGTACTGGTAGAGCTGCCGAATTTGCCATTTATCAAATAGAAGATGGGAAAGTAATACACGTGGAATACCTCAAAAATGACCACAATCATCAAGAATCCCACGAGCACATTCACGAGCAAGCACATTCACATGCCAATGTCGTAGCCGCTTTCAAAGGAGTAGATATGTTTTTGGTTACCCACTTAGGACCTCATTTCAAAGCCGAAATAGAAGCTGCAAAAATCCCTTATGAAATCGTACGTGAAAACCTGATTGAAGATTTATTGAGACCTTATCTCATAACTGTCTAATATAATTTTGTCTAGAGACAAATCATGATTTCAATAGCAATCCCGATAGCTATCGGGACTCAATAACTTAATAACCAATAACTCAATAACTCAATAACTCAATAACTCAATAACTCAATAACTCAATAACTCAATAACTCAATAACCCAATAACTTTACAAACTTTACAAACTTTACAAACTTTACAAACTTTACAAACTTTACAAACATATCACTCCCCCTAAGACAATCCCGAAATCTTCCCATCCTGATCGATAAACATCCCTTCCGAAGCTGGTACAGGCGGCAATCCCGGCATACGCATCATATCTCCCAAAATAGGAATGATAAACCCTGCTCCTACCGAGTATTCAAATTCCCTAACAGTAATTCTAAAATCTTTGGGTCTACCCACAGCCTTCTCATTATCCGATAGCGATTTCTGAGTCTTAGCCATACACACGGGCAAATGATCAAGACCTAGTTTGGTCACGGTCTTCAAATCATTCAAAGCTTTCTGAGAAAAATCAACACCATCAGCCCCGTATATCTCCATGGCAATCTTCTCTATCTTTTCAATAATGGGAATCTTCCATTCGTAAAGTGGTTTAAAATCGTTATGACCATTTGCTATTTCATCCACCACCACTTGTGCTATATTTCGCATACCTTCTCCTCCTTTAGCCCATTCCTCAGCCACAATAGCCGATACGCCAACCTCTTTACATTTCTTAATTACATATTGGGTTTCATTTTCGGTATCAGCAGGGAAACGGTTGATAGCAACCACCGGACGAATACCAAATTTCTTGATATTCTCAATGTGCTTCATGAGATTGTCAATACCTTTCTTCACCTTATCCAAATCGGGTGTATTGTACTCTTCCGCTCGTGCCCCACCGTGATGTCTCAAAGCTCTAATCGTTGCAACAATAACCACAATACTCGGTTTCAATTTACCCGATACACATTTGATATCCATAAACTTTTCAGCTCCCAAATCAGCACCAAATCCGGCTTCCGTAACCACGTAATCGGCTAATGACAAACCTATTTTAGTAGCGATAATGGTATTGGTTCCTTGTGCAATATTGGCAAAAGGCCCCCCGTGTATCAACGCCGGATTATTCTCTAAGGTTTGCACCAAATTGGGTTTGATGGCATCCTTCAACAATATAGCCATCGCATTCTCAGCTTTCAAATCACGCGCATAAATGGGTTTCTTGTCAAAGGTAAATCCGATAAAAATGTTCCCCAAACGTCGTTTCAAATCCTCAAAATCCTCCGACATACACAAGATAGCCATCACTTCCGAAGCAGGTGTGATATTAAACCCATCCTGACGTGGCACCCCATTGGCTGTACCTCCCAAACCTATCACTATATTTCGCAAAGATCGGTCATTCATATCCATCACTCTTTTCCAAGCTACCGTTCGTGCATCTATACCTAGATTTTGACTCTTACTCTGCAAATTGTTATCTATCAACGCCGACAACAAATTGTTGGCTTTCTCAATAGCCGAAAAATCCCCCGTAAAATGTAGATTGATATCTTCCATAGGTACCACCTGTGAATAGCCACCTCCGGCAGCCCCACCTTTAATCCCAAATACAGGTCCCAATGAAGGTTCACGCAATACCACAATTGATTTTTTACCAATTTTATTCAATCCTTCATTCAACCCGATGGAAACAGTGGTCTTACCTTCTCCTGCAGGTGTGGGTGTAATGGCCGTAACCAAAACCAAATGGGATTGTGCCATCTTCTTCTCATCACGTAAAGTAAGAGGTAACTTGGCTTTGTATTTCCCATACATTTCGATATCTTCTGGGTCAATGCCCAATCGTTCTGCAATTTTGGTAATAGGTAATAAATGTGCTTGTTGCGCAATTTCAATGTCGGATAAGTATTTCATTCCTGATAAAGATATAAATGGTATAATAAAACAAAAAACCCAAAGAGTCTATCTAACCTTTTTGAGAATAGCAAATTTACATTAATTTCCGGCTCAAATACCTTACTTTTGACAATTTCAAAGGCTTCTATTTAGTAGAAATACAAAAACCTTGATTTATATCATAAATATTGAAATATATGCAACGATATTTCAAATACATTGAATTATTTTCATACTTTTGAGGCTTCTTAGTACATCTATTAAAGTAAATACATCAAATCTAAAAATATATGTCAAAAATATTATTCAAAGAACAACTGTCGGAATCGGTTTATAAAATGAAACTCGAAGCACCTCTGATTGCCGAAGAGCGCAGTGCCGGACAGTTTATCATTCTTCAAATTGACGAAGAACTCGGCGAACGCATCCCTTTGACCATTGCCGATGCAGATGCCGTTGAAGGTAGCATCACCATTATATTTCAAGTCGTAGGTGCCACTACCGAATTACTAGCGCAACTCAATGAGGGTGATGATATTCCCGTTCTAGTTGGGCCATTGGGAACTCCAACCCACATTAAAAACTACGGCAAAGTAGTTTGCGTAGGTGGTGGAATCGGAGTTGCTCCTTTACATCCCATTGCCCAAGCACTCAAAGCAGCAGGAAATGAAGTGGTCATCATCATGGGAGCGCGCAACAAAGACTTAATCATCATGGAAACCGAAATGCGCAACATAGCCGATGAATTGATCATCTGTACCGACGACGGTAGTTATGGACGCAAGGATTTGGTAACTGCTCCATTAAAAGAACTATGTGAACGCAGTCCGAAACCCGATTATGTCATCGCTATCGGCCCACCCATCATGATGAAATTCTGTGCCGAAACTACCCGTCCTTATGAAGTACACACCGAAGTTTCCCTCAACACAATCATGGTTGATGGTACCGGTATGTGCGGTGGATGCCGAGTGAATGTAGGCAAAGAAGTAAAATTTGTATGTGTACACGGTCCCGAATTTGACGCCCATTTAGTTGACTTTGACAATATGATGGCGCGTTTAAACTCCTATAAGGATATCGAACACGAACACACATGCCGTCTTCATGGACATGCACATTAAATATATTAATTTCAAATTTCCAATCTAATCCCGATAGCTATCGGGACTAAAATCGTAAATCGCAAATATCTATGTCCTTTATAGCACCCGAAACCATTCAAGAACAAGCGGTAGAATTATTACACCAATACATTCACAACCATCAATCTTTGAAAGCCAAAGAAAGAATGCAAATTCCTTCTCAGGAAATGCCCAATCAAGATCCACACATCCGAAGACACAATTTGGAAGAAGTGGCATTGGGTTATACCCCCGAAGAAGCGCGTTTGGAGGCCATGCGTTGTTTGGATTGCAAGAAAAAACCTTGTATGGATGGATGTCCGGTTCAAATCGATATACCGGGGTTTATCCTTAAAATAGCAGATGGAAACTTTCAAGAAGCCGTGGATATCATCAAACAAACGAGTTTGTTGCCATCTATATGCGGAAGAGTTTGCCCACAAGAAACCCAATGTCAAGAAACTTGTACAGTGGGAATTGGTCATAAAAATGTAGATAAAGCGGTAGCCATAGGAAGACTTGAACGCTTTGTAGCCGATTGGGAACGCAACCAAGGTGCTATGAAAATACCGGAAGTAAAACCCGAAACAGGTAAAAAAGTGGCCGTTATCGGTAGTGGACCTGCCGGATTGGTGGTAGCTGCAGATGTACGTCGCGAAGGTCATCACGTAACTGTGTTTGAAGCTTTTCATAAACTGGGTGGGGTCATGCGTTATGGCATCCCCGAATTCAGATTACCCAATGAAATTGTAGATCAGGAAATTGATACCCTCAAAAAAATGGGGGTTGAAATCAAAACCAATTTTGTAGTCGGACGTACCCGTAAACTAGCCGATTTAATAGATAAAGATGGTTATGATGCCGTATTTGTCGGGACTGGCGCCGGATTACCTCTTTTCATGGGAATTGAAGGGGAAGATTTAGTGGGTGTATTTTCAGCCAATGAATATTTGACCCGCGCCAATCTCATGCGCGCATTTGATAGAAAAAATTCAGACACTCCAATGTATCCGTCCAAAGTTGTTGCCGTTCTAGGTGCCGGAAACGTTGCCATGGATGCTGCCCGTATGGCATTACGCCTAGGTGCAGAAAAAGTATATGTCATCTACCGCCGCACAGAAGTGGAAATGCCGGCACGTAAAGAAGAAGTTTTACACGCCAAAGAAGAAGGTGTCGATTTTCATTTTTTGGAAAATGTCAAACGCATCATGGGCAATGAAAAAAAACGAGTCAATGCCATTGAATGTTTACGTTACGAACTAGGCGAACCCGATGATTCAGGTCGCAGAAGACCGGTTGTAATCCCCAATAGCGAATTTACTATAGAAGTTGATACAGTTATTGTTGCTATTGGTAATGGAAGCAATCCTTTGATTCACCAAACTACTCCTCAAATCGACACCAACAAATGGGGAAATGTTACAGTCAACGACAAACAAAAATCGTCTATGGATAAAGTATTTGCGGGAGGCGATATCGTACTTGGTGCTGCTACAGTAATTTTAGCCATGGGTGAAGGTCGTAAAGCTGCTGCTGCCATAAATGAAATGTTGGAAGAAGCTTAAAATTGGAAAATTCTCATTTCCATTTATAAACATTTTATACTATAAAAATTCCCGTCTTTCGTCTTGTTAGATGGGAATTCTTTTGAAATCTATTATCAAAAAAAATGTTACAGTCTGCAACTTCTATGGAGTATATTAATAAAAAAAAGCCCTAACTTTCGTTAGAGCTTTTTTGATATTATAAAATCTGCTTATGCTAATGTAGCTACAAATTTAGTCAACTTAGATTTTAAGTTAGCTGCTTTATTTTTGTGAATAATGTTGTTTTTGGCAATTTTATCCAACATAGAAGTCACTTCAATCAACTTAACCTCAGCATCAGCCTTTACAGTCATAGCTCTTAAATCTCTAATTGCATTACGAGTGGTTTTGTGTTGATATTTATTACGAATTCTTTTGACTTCGTTACTTCTGATTCTTTTTAATGATGATTTGTGGTTTGCCATTGTGTTTTCTGTTTTGAAATACTTTTATTAGTATTATTCGTAGCCCGTAGGGGAATCGAACCCCTCTTACCAGGATGAAAACCTGGCGTCCTAACCGATAGACGAACGGGCCTTAATTACTTTTGTTTTTAAAGCGAGTGCAAAAATACATAAATTTTTATTTCTGCAAAATATTTTACAATGTTTTTTGATTATTAATTCAAAATATCAAATTTATTTCAACCCCAAAAGTAAAAATTATATATTTATCTATTTATTAATATGCTTTTGCAAATAAAACTCTCTTAGTAGATGGTTTTCCGGTTAAAACACATACACCTGCCTCTTCTTTCGCATCCAAAGGAATACAACGCAAAGTAGCTTTAGTAAGTTCTTTAATTTTTTGTTCGGTTTCTGAAGTCCCATCCCAATGAGCAGATATAAATCCGGTTTTATGTTCCAAAACGTTTTTAAACTCTTCAAAAGAATTTACCTCTGTAATGTGTTCATCCCTAAATTTCTTAGCTTTATCAAATAGATTATTTTGAATTTCTGCTAAGAGTTTTTCAACAAACTTCTCAATTCCATCCTGAGAAACATTTTGCTTTTCCAAAGTGTCTCTTCTAGCAATTTCAATAGTACCGTTTTCCAAATCTCTTGGTCCCATAGCCAATCTTACTGGAACACCTTTCAATTCGTATTCGGCAAATTTCCAACCTGGTTTTTGGGTGGTTCTATCGTCATATTTGACACTGATTCCCAAATTTCTTAATGCTTTGGAAATCTCAGCTACTTTAACACTAATTGCACTCAATTCTTCTTCACTTTTGTAAATAGGCACAATTACTACTTGATAAGGAGCTAAATTAGGCGGTAATACCAAACCGTTATCATCTGAGTGGGTCATAATCAGTGCCCCAATCAGACGAGTGGTAACACCCCACGATGTAGCCCAAACATAATCCAAAGTTCCTTCTTTACTGGCAAACTTAACATCAAATGCTTTCGCAAAATTTTGACCTAAGAAATGTGAAGTCCCCGCTTGCAAAGCTTTACCATCTTGCATCAAAGCTTCAATAGTGAAAGTTTCCAATGCTCCTGCAAATCTTTCATTTTCAGATTTAGCACCTTTGATAATAGGAATTGCCATAAAATCCTCAGCAAAACGGGTATATACCTCGTGCATTTTTTGAGCTTCTGCCAATGCTTCTTGAGCAGTAGCATGAGCCGTATGTCCTTCTTGCCACAAAAATTCAGCAGTCCTTAAAAACAAACGTGTACGCATTTCCCATCGAACCACATTTGCCCATTGATTATATAATAAAGGTAAATCTCTATACGATTGGATCCAACTGCGATAGGAATCCCATATAATGGTTTCAGAAGTTGGTCTGATAATGAGTTCTTCTTCCAATTTAGCAGTTTCATCAACCACAATTCACGATCCATCTTCTGCATTTTTCAATCTGTAATGTGTCACAACGGCACATTCTTTAGCAAATCCTTCCACATGACTAGCTTCCTTTGAAAAAAAGGATTTGGGTATTAAAAGAGGAAAATACAAATTTTGATGTCCTGTTTCTTTAAACATTCTATCCAATTCCGCTTGCATTTTTTCCCAAATAGCATACCCATAAGGCTTGATAACCATCATACCTCTAACAGCAGAATTCTCGGCTAAATCAGCTTTTATAACTAATTCATTATACCATTTGGAATAATCTTCACTTCGGGTTGTAAGATTTTTACTCATAAACTTATTTTGGCACAAAAATTGTGTATATTTGATTAATAATTATGGGCGCAAATCTAATTATTTTTATACTGTCCAACAATTTAAAACAAAACAATTATGAGAACTTTACTTAATTCAGCATCCAAAAGGATAAATTTTCTTTTTGTTGCACTCGTTGGTCTAACCATAACATCTTGTAGTTCATATAAAACTGCGCAAACGGAGGATGGTATCTATGCAAAACCTACTAAAGAAGTGGTGGTTGAAAAGGTTGTAGTAGTTGAAAAAGAAGTTGAAACTCCCAAAAAAGAAAACTATTTTGCCAAAGAACTAGAAAACTATGAAACAATTGCTTCAGAAGAGGTCTTCACCGATACTGAATCCTATACAAGCGAAACTACAAGCGAAACGGAAACTGATGAATATTCCTCAAATGCTTCATGGGGATATGATACAGATGAAGTAAATATAACTTATCATATAGATTATAATTATTATAGTCCATATTATTCCGGAGAATACAATTGGGGTTATTACAATTGGTATTACAATTCTTATTATTATCGTCCTTGGAGACCTTATTATGTATATGGAGGTTATTATGATTCTTATTACTACGACCCTTATTACTACTACAATTCTTATTATTACGGTGGTTATGGTTATTACAATCCATATTATTATGGTGGGTATGGGTATGGCTATTACAACAACTCACATTATCCAAGACATTATGATCGATATGGTAGACGTGATGGCAATAATGCCACTTTTGGAAGATCTAGTTTAAGTAGAAATGTTGTTCAAAATGATAACCAAACCCGACCTTCAGTAATAAGAGGTAGTGGTGACATAGTGAGACCAAATTCTATCAACAATTCGAACCCAAGATCAATAAATAATGGCAACAGTGATATTCGCACCCGAAATGATAATAATGATGTGCGTACTAGAACAGAAAATTCAGGTGATAATGGGATAAGAACACGAACTGACAACAATGACGTACGTCCACGCACCGATAATACAAGAGATAATGGAGTAAGAACACGTACAGATAACAATGAAGTACATCCACGTACCGATAATACTGGAGATAATGGGGTTAGAACACGTACTGATACAAATGAAGTACATCCACGTACCGACAACAATGACGTACATCCACGTACTGATAATACTGGAGATAATGGGGTTAGAACACGTACAGATAACAATGACGTACATCCACGTACCGATAATACTGGAGATAATGGAGTAAGAACACGTACAGATAACAATACTACTCAACCACGTACAAATACGAATGATGTAAGTCCGAGAACAAATACTGAAAATAACAACGTACGTACACGTACTGAAGACAATTCAACTCAACCACGCACTACCAATCCTACAAGAGACAGTGATGTAACACCTCGAACCAATACAAACACATCAGAACGCACAAATACTACTCCTTCTCGTTCCTATGATAATTCTAGTTCAGGAGGAAGAAGCAATTCATCAAGTAGTAGTTCTGGTAGTACGAGAAGTTCCTCTAGCGGATCTTCAAGTAGCGGATCTTCAAGCGGTGGATCAAGAACTTCAAGTGGTTCAGGTAGAAGATAGTTCTCTAATATTATATTTAAAAACACCTGCTGCAACTCTTTAGCAGGTGTTTTTTTTCAATCAAATCAAAGCAATTCATATAAGTTACAAAAAATTAACACTTATTCAAATGAAAAAAATACTATTTATTATTTGTTTTTCATGGATAATCATTACTCAAGCCCAAATACAGGGTTATAATGATCTTGGAATAATGATGACTACCCAAAACAAACAATCAACAGCAAGAATGCTTTCAATGAAAGGGGCTTTTGGTGCTTTGGGAGGAGATTTAAGTGCATTATCACTAAATCCTGCAGGTGCTGCGGTTTTTACTTATTCAGCTGCTTCCGCTACTTTAGGTTATAGCAACCAGGATTTAATTGCAGATTTTTATGGTACAAGCACTGCAAATAATCAAGAAAATTTTAATTTATCCCAATTTGGAGGAGTTATCATATTTGACAATGATTATTCTGAATCAGGATTAAATAAATTGGCTTTTGGGATTAATTATAACTTGTTAAACGACTATAAAAACTCTTGGATATCCGAAGGTATTTCTCATCCTACATGGGAAGTAAATTATTTCAGCCTAGCTGATAACAACCTCTATAATAATGTTGAATCTCAAAAGTATACGAATATATCATCAGGAAATCAATCTGAACTTAATTTTTCTTTGGCGGCAGATATTGAAGACAAGTGGTTTTTAGGTTTATCATTTAATGCATACGACTTTGAGTTGATAGAAGATGCCACTCGACTTGAATTAGCAAATGATGGCGATGGTAATACAGTAGATGCTTTCGAGTCTTTTTGGCAAGAAGTTAAAGGGGAAGGATTTTCATTAGGTGCTGGAATTATTTTAAAACCTACACATAATTTTAGATTTGGGATATCTTATACTTCTCCTGTTTGGTATGAAATGCATGAAGATTCCAATATGTTTGCTGAGAATGAGGATGATTATGTAGGATATTACGACGTACTATACAGTGTTGACCCTCCATCTTATTACAATAGTGATGATAAAATCTTATCATTTGATTACAATATGCGTACACCTAGTAAACTAACAGGAAGTATGGCTCTCATTTTTGGTCAAAGTGGTTTAATAAGTGCTGATGTAACTCGTCAGAATTATAAAGGATTACATATAGGTCCAACTGCAGATTTTACTGATATTAATGAAAATTTTGATTCAAATCTTCAAAATACTTTTACATTTAATATTGGAACAGAATGGAGAGTTGATTTTATTAGTGCAAGAGCAGGGTATAGCTATGAACAAAATCCTTACGTAGACGCTATAGATTCTGATAACTTACAAGGTTATGCTTTAGGTTTAGGCTTTAATTTTGGCGAATATAATTTTGACATTGCTTATGACCATAGTGAACAAACAGGATATAATGATTTTTACCCTGAATTTAGCAACATCTACGGAGCTGAGTTGACAAAAACAAATAATAAATTCTTAGCAACTCTTACATACAAGTTTTAAATCACTTAAAATAAATATTAAAAAAGCCCCAAATTTGGGGCTTTTTTAATGTAATCTTACCTTCTGATCAAAGTAAAATGGTCTTTAAAAATGGTCCCATCTTCGAGTTCGATAGAGAACCAGTAATCGGTAGAAGGCAGTGGTAAACCGTTGAATTTACCGTCCCACCCTTGTCCATCGGGATCAATGGAAGCCAACAGCTTCCCAAATCTATC
>JADZFW010000084.1 GCA_020854235.1 Flavobacteriaceae bacterium | reverse complement strand
TTGACAAGCTACTACACAGTCGCTACATCCCACGCATTTCAGCGTGTCTATGACCATTACATATCTCATTTTATACAGTTTCTTTAGGGTTTTCGGTTAAAATTGTTACAAAATTACCTCTCATTCCAGTACCTCCCATTAAAGGATCTACCATCACTTTAGTAATCATTTCGGTATCATTAAGTCCTTTACCATAGGCACGAGTCATGTTTTTATCTTTATGACCAAAACCATGTACCATATATACAGAATCCCAACGAATTCTTTCAGTCAATCTTACTTTAATTGGGAAACTAGAAGCGACCTCATCTTGGTTTTTCAACCAAACTTCTTGTCCAGGTTTCAAATTCCAGATTTTAGCAACTCTAGGATTAATCCATAGATTATTTTCGCTTCTCAAGTCGTTGAGATGTGGACTATTCACTGTTTTACTGAAAGTATGCATGGGTGCTCTTCCATAAATCAATCGGAAGTAATTGACCGGTGGTTGTTCGTGTGCGGTAAAAACAGGCATTGGATCAAATCCGAACTCTTCCAATTCTTTGGAGTATAATTCAATTTTACCGGATGGAGTTTTGAAAGTGTGTTCTGCCCCATCTTCAATGTACAATGGACCACTAGTGCGAGGTAGATTTTTGACTCCAATTTTCAACATTTCATCATAAGTAGTACCCATTTCTTTCAATTGCCAATCCAATACTTCTGTGTAATGTTTGTAATTGAAATACGCACCCAACTCGAGTTTGTCTCCAATGAGTTTGGCAATTTCCCATCCCGGTTTGGATTCCCAACGTGGAGTTGCTGCAGGAACTCTAAGTGCTACTGATGGCTCTCTGAATTCGGAAGCTCTTAAGGCATCATGTCTTTCCAAGTAGGAACATTCGGGTAATATTACATCGGCATAATTTGCAATTTCTACTTTATAAATATCTATTACAACCAAAAATTCTAAAGCTTCCAATGCTTTTTTCATTCTTTCCTTTTCAGTAGGCACTGAATAGGTTAGATTGGTTGCTGCTACCATCCACGCTTTGATTTTGTGTGGCAATTGGGTATCGGGTAACGATGCTTCAATGACATTATTAGTAACGCCTTCTTTGGCTAAAGGTAATCCTATATTTAAATCTTTAGCTGTCCAAGCTGGTTCAGGATATCCCGGAGCAGGGAATTTTGGTATTTTGGCTTTTTCATTGAAATAGAAACCACCTCTACGTCCCCAAGAACCCAATAAGGCATTTAAAATCCCTATAGCTCTAGAGCGTTGTGTATCGTCTCCATACCATGCTACATGTCTTCCGGGGTGAATCATGACAGCAGGTGCAGCATGTGCCATTTCGATGGCAGAATCCCGAATCATTTTGGGAGTCAAATCGGTTATGCTGTAGGCCCATTCAGGAGTGAAAGGACGAACGTGTTCTTTGAGTTGATCAAATCCGGTAGTGTATTTAGCAACGTATTCTTTATCGTATAATTCTTCGAAAATGATGACATTCATCCAAGCTAACAACAAAGCCATATCTGTCGCAGGACGAATAGGCAACCAAAACTTTGACTTGCTGGCTACTGTAGAAAGTCTTGGGTCAACGGTTATGATGCTTACGCCTTTGTCAATGGCTTCTGATACTTCTTGAACTTGAGAATTGTGCATGTTTTCACCAATGTGCGAACCGATGAATACCAAACATTTTGAATCTCTCATATCAGTTGACTCAGGTGAACCACAACTTTCACCGAAAGTAACTTTCAATCCTTCATCTCTTGGACCTCTACATTGTGCAAAAGCAGGTTCGGCAATCGTATTAGAACCATACGCTTGAAACAAATGATCCAAGTGTTTCCCAATATCACCGTGTTTTAACAATGCAAAACTTTCAGCGCCATGTTTTGACTTGATTTCAGTCATTTTTTTAGCGATCAAAGCGATGGCTTCTTCCCAAGAGGCTTCTCTGAATTCTGAGTTACTTCCTTTTCCAGAAACGCGAATCAATGGCTTTTTCAATCGATCATCGTCAAAATGTAATCCAAGGCCACCTGTACCGCGGGTACATAATCTACCGCGACTGAGTTGGTCATCATCATTTCCAATTACTTTTTTAATTTGACCTTCCTCATCGACATAGGCCCAAGCGGCGCATTTCCAGAAGCAGACATCACAATAAGTAGGTAAACGTTTTAGATCAGGACGGTTGTAATTGAAATCGTCTTTATCGTTTCCAAAAACATTTACAGGCATTAATGACCCTACTACCGCTGCTCCACCTACACCGAGTGATGATATTTTTATAAAATCCCTTCTTGATGTGTTCATTTTTGTTGGTTTTTTATATGTCTAAAAGTTAATAATATATTTTAAAGAAAACTCCCGTTTTAAATGATAGAAATTTTGAATTTTCAATCAAAAAAGTGGAGATTTATTTTTGAAAATCTAATTTTTTTAAGTTTTCAAATTTGAGACAAAATTCGACATTAATAAATTCTATATAAATGATATAAATCAAGTTTAAACCTGATTTTGAGTAACATTTATTACAAGAATATTAAAACAGATTCTTATTCCAACATTTTAAGTTTGATTCTTTTCCCGGCAATTATAGAAGCTAAAAAGCTTAAAAAACTCATAGTCAAAATGACTATAATTATATTTTGAAGTGTTAATTTTACTGGGTATGACAAATTGGGGTTGATCATTAATAAGTGAAATTGATCTTGTAGGATAACTAGAATTATACCCAGTATTAAACCCAACACAAGCCCAAACATACTCAACATAAATCCTTGTAAAACAAATATTTTTTGTAATTCGGGAATGGTAACACCCAAACTATACAAAGTTTTTAAATTGGTTTTTTTATCTAGAATCATCATGATTATGGTTCCAATAATATTAAACAATGCTATGATGAGTATCAAAGTAAAAACAAAGTACAATACGATATTTTCAGTATTGAGCATTCTGTAAAATACGGCGTTGAGTTGTTTTCGAGTTTGTACCTTAAAATCAGAGCCCAATTGGGTTTGCCACTTGGTTGCAAAATTTTCCGGATTGGTTTGGGGTTTTAGTCTTATGGTTATACCGCTGATTTGGTCTAAAGGATAACCCAACAATTCCTGAACAATAGGTAAATGTGCAAAAACATATTTACTGTCTATTTCATCAATAATGGCAAAAACTCCTATATTCTGTGTATTAATGTTGTTGACTAAACTCTCAGGATTGGTAATGTCGTAAGAATTACCCGGTTTAGGAACATAAATATACAAAGGATTGATATAATCTATTCCCAAAGACAATTTGTTTGAAATACTATTACCCGCTACAACGCCATAAGGTATGTTTGGGTTTAACCATTCTCCACCAATAATCGTAGTGTCTATACTGACTACTTGAACAAATTTTTCATCAACACCGTAAATGTAAGCAATGTGTTCTTTGTTTTGATAATTAAAAAATGCGCGTTCTTCCAATGTTTTTGAAAAGACATCAATATCGGAGTCAGCCTTTAAAAGTTGAATCAATGAATCGGTTATGTGAAAAGTTTTTCCTTTGGCTGCTGTAATTTTAATGTCTGGGTCAGCTGCTTGATAAAAACCAATGCTGAAGTCTTTTAATCCGGAAAACCCCGATAAAACCACGAATAAAACCAATGTGGCAAAAACAACTCCCACAGCAGCAAAAATGGTAATAATGTTAATGGCATTATTACTGCTTTTTGAAATCAGATATCTTTTGGCTATGTATAGTGGAAAATTCACTTTATAATGGGATTGCTAATTGGATTATGGCATTGAAAATTGGTTTGTAATCGAAATAATAAGTGATTTCACGACTTATTTTACCTGACTTTTTAAGACAACACGGTGTAATAATTTTGGAAAAAACCGCTTCAAGTAAACCCCCAAAATTTCTTTTTTACCTCCGATGCAAACTTCAAACTTTTTCTTTTCAATGGCTTTGATAAATTTTTGAGTCAATACATTTACAGATATACCATTTACGGTAGCCGGATCGTCAAAATCTTGAGCGGAACCATTGGCAGTAAGTGCATTACGCGAAGCATTTGTGTTAATAAAACCTGGACATATTAAAGTAACCGCTATTCCATCTTTTTCATGTTCCATGCGAAGTACATCAAAAAAACCATGTAAAGCATGCTTGGCTCCGCAATAACCACTTCGATAGGGAGATCCAAATTTTCCCATAACACTAGTGGTAACAGCAAAATGGCCACTTTTCTGTCGGATAAAATAGGGTAAAAGGGCTTTCGTCAATGCCACATTACTCATATAGTCAACTTGCATCAAACGTTCATATACCGATAATTCTGTTTCATGGATAAGTGATCTTTGACTCACACCGCCATTGAGAATCATCAAATCTACTTTTCCAAAAAAAGTCATGGCTTGAGCGACCCAATCATTGGCTTTTTCATATTGAGCCAAATCAAATGCTAAAATAGCAACATCATCAGTTTTACAATGGTTTTTAACCCGTTCCAATGCTTTCATATTTCTACCCGAAAGAATCAGTTGACAACCTTTTTCGGCATAAGCATAAGCCAAGCCTTCTCCAATGCCACTTGAAGCGCCGGTTATCCAGACTACCTGTGATTTTTTTTGATTGGAAATAGAAATAGCATCAGTCATCTTGGTAAAAATATGTTTGAACTTTTTACATTTTTTTTCTTCTAGGCAAAATCTCTGGATGTACAATGGGATTGGGTTCTTCTCCCTTAAGTGCTTTGTCAATCCCTTCAATAACATCCAATGAATCATCAACCACAAAACGCAACTCTGGGACACGACGCATCTGATTTTTGATGCGTAATGCCAATTGATGCCTTATTAAATGGCTGTGTTCTTCAATTTCCATCATTAATGCATCTCGATGTTGGGAAGGAAAAACACTGATATAAACCCTTGCTTCCATCATGTCGGGAGTTACTTTTACTTCGGTTACGGAAACAATAACGCCTTTATGCGAATTTCTCAGCGCATCTTGTATGATTTCTGCAATGTCTTTTTGGATGATACCACCTATTTTTTTTTGTCTGTTTGTTTCCATTTTATAATGATTCAGAAGAATAACATTTACTTTCGACAAAAGAGGATAAAGATGTTCTCTCAAGTCGGTATTTTACAGTACATCTAATTGTGTACGAATGTACAAAGATATTTAAATTAGTTTCAATATGGAAATGATATTCATTAGGCCCTGACGTCTCAGTTTTCTTTGCTACTTTTGTAACTTAATACACCAAAAATGAAAAAAATAGAACACATTGGAATTGCTGTCAAAGATTTGGAACAATCCAAAGAACTTTTTGCTAAACTTTTTGGCAAATCAGCTTATAAACAAGAAACGGTAGAGAGTGAAGGGGTTACTACATCATTTTTTGAAGTAGGACCTAACAAAATCGAACTTTTAGTAGCCACAAATCCGGAGAGTCCAATTGCCAAATTTATTGAGAAAAAGGGTGAAGGTATTCATCACATTGCCTTTGAAGTAACCGATATTGTGAGCGAAGTAGCACGTTTGAAAAATGAAGGCTTTGTCGTACTCAATGAAACTCCCAAAAAAGGAGCCGATCATAAAATCATCGTTTTTTTACATCCAAAATCTACCAATGGCGTTTTAATAGAACTCTGTCAGGAGATAAAATAGCTTAAAATAGTGCCATTGGCGTATTTTTTAACAAAAAAAATATGAGGGTCAAATTCCATCTTCTGATTTCAATTCTGTATCTTGCGCCCCGAAAATAGTCTTTTTGAACATGTCAAAAATAGAAAAATATCAACAAAATCGCCTGCGCTCATCTTATTTGTATGTAGTGTTGAGCATTGCTCTGGTTTTATTTGTGTTGGGTTTGCTAGGCATTTTGGTTTTGCAATCCAATGTATTGGCCAAACATTTTAAAGAGCAGGTTTCTATGAATATTTTCTTAAATGATGATATTAGTAAAACGGAAATTCAAAAGTTTCAAAAGAAACTCACTGAAAAAGAATATGTTAAATCAATACATTACATATCAAAAGATTCAGCTGCTCAAATGATGGAGCAAGAATTAGGAGAAGATTTTTTACAGTTTTTGGGAACCAATCCTTTGAAACAAACCCTAGAAATGCACCTAAAATCGGAGTATGTGACATTGGATAGTGTTGCTAAAATTCGAAAAGATATAGGAACAAATCCACATATTTACGAAATCAGTTATGACGAAATACACATCGATAAATTGGATCGCAATATTGAAAAAATAACGCTTTGGGTTTTAGTGTTGAGTGGCATTTTGACCATGATAGCCGTATTACTTATCAATAGTACCATAAGACTATCCATTTATTCCAAACGGTTTACCATTAAAACCATGCAAATGGTAGGTGCAACCAAAAATTTTATTCGCAAACCTTTTATCATTACCGGAATCAAACTCGGTATTGCTGGTTCAGTTTTGGCAATTATTGCTTTGTATATTTTAGCAATGTATTTTGAAAAACAAATTCCTGATGTAAAAATCACTCAACAATATGATATTCTGGCGATTGTGTTTGGTGGCATTCTAATTTTAGGAATAGTAATTACCGGAATAAGTACCTATTTTGCAACCAGGAGATTTTTAAATTTACGCACCGAAGAGTTGTATTATTAATTTTTTATATCTATTTGTTGATGTAAAAATGTGTTTTTTAATTTGATTAGCATTAAGCAAAAGATTGTAGAAATTATTTAATTGACAATATAGAATAGTTATATAATATAAAACCTTTAATTTTCTCAAATGAGTAAAAAAACGAATCAAAGTACTGAATCAAAAGAGCCAACAGCTGTATTTTTATTTGATAAAATGAATTATTACATCATGATTATAGGAATCGTGTTGATTGCTATCGGGTTTATTCTTATGTCGGGAGGCGGAAGTGAAGATCCCAATGTTTTCAACGAGGAGATTTACAATTTTCAACGCATCAGACTAGCTCCAACACTTGTGATTATCGGACTTGGTTTACAGGTTTTTGCCATTTTATACAAGAAAAAAGCTGCATAAATCTCGTTGCTTCCTCGTGATTTTTCTTTAATTTTGATTCAATATGAGTGTTTTTCAAGCTATTATCCTTGCTATTATTGAAGGATTAACAGAGTTTTTACCAGTTTCTTCAACCGGGCATATGGTATTGGCATCTTCATTTATGGGTATTGCACATGATGATTTCACCAAACTATTTACCATTGCCATTCAATTGGGTACTATCATTTCTGTCTTGGTATTGTATTTCAAACGCTTTTTTCAAAGTGTAGATTTTTACTTCAAACTTTTTGTTGCCTTTATTCCTGCGGTTATTGTAGGTCTGTTGATTGGAGACTATGTAGATCAATTGCTTGAAAATCCGGTTTCGGTAGCTATTTTTTTGGTTATTGGCGGTTTTATTTTACTCAAAGTAGACAATTGGTTTGGACATCACGAAAACAATGACATTTCATACAAGCAGGCTTTTAAAATAGGCATGTACCAATGTTTAGCCATTTTACCTGGTGTTTCTCGTAGTGGTGCCAGTATAGTTGGAGGAATGGCAGAAAAATTATCCCGCACTACTGCAGCCGAATTTTCTTTTTTCTTGGCCATACCCACTATTTTAGGAGCCACAGTCAAAAAAGCTTATGATTATTACGATGCAGGTTTTACAATTACCGATAATCAGGTAAATCTATTGATTATAGGTAATATAGTAGGATTTGTGGTAGCAATGATTGCAATAAAAACGTTTATAGGTTTTTTAAGCAAGTATGGATTTAAATTTTTTGGATATTATAGAATTGCAGTTGGAATTATTATTTTAATTATTCATTTTACAGTTTTCAAATTGACTGTTGTTTAAACTTTTAATGGCAAAATTGCCGCATCTTTCAAATCCCAAGTTTTAATGAATTTATCTATCGATGATTTTAAAGAAGGGCAATTACTTCTAATAGACAAACCTTTGAAGTGGACTTCATTCCAAGTCGTCAATAAATTGCGTTGGTTAATCAGCAATACTTTTAAAATTAAAAAAATTAAAGTTGGCCATGCCGGTACTTTGGATCCATTGGCTACCGGTTTACTCTTGATTTGTACAGGAAAGATGACCAAAAAAATTGAAGAATATCAAGGCATGCCCAAAGAATATACCGGAACTTTTACCGTAGGAGCTACAACACCTTCATTTGATATGGAAACTGAAATCAATCAAACATTTCCATTTGATCATATAACTGAACAGTTGATAATAGAAACTACTCAAAGATTTTTAGGAGAAATCGATCAAAAACCACCGTTGTATTCAGCAATCAAAAAAGATGGAGATCGATTGTATGACTTGGCTCGTAGAGGAGAAACAACTGAAATTGCCAGTAGAAAAGTTAATATTTATACTTTTGAAATTACCGAAGTAAATTTACCGTATATATCTTTCAGAATTGCATGTAGTAAAGGAACTTATATACGTTCTATTGCCGATGATTTTGGAAGAGCTTTAAATTCGGGGGCACATTTATCGGCTTTAAGGCGGACCAAAATTGGTGATTATTCAGTTGAGAATGCGATAAGTCCTGCGAAATTTCAGGAAAACTTAACTGGAATCATTGTTGAGAACCAAACATAACAATACTTTTATCTGTGGTATAATAATTGTTTGTAAATTTGCGGGTTATTTTAAAACAATTCCAAACATTAAGTATATGCAACGTCACCTCAAATTTATCGCAGCTTTTGCGTTTTTTACAGTTTTAATTTATTTAACTTCTGGACATGCTACCAATCCTTTTGCAGAACAAGATAAAATAAAACTAGATCAAACAGAATATCAAATCAGAACCATTGCTTTTTACAACCTCGAAAATTTATTTGATACTATTAATGACCCTGATTTAAATGATGAAGCTAGTCCAATTATGGAGCTGAAGGGCAATCGTTCGGATTCTTATAATAAGAAATTGAACAATATGGCTAGAGTTCTATCAGAAATTGGAGTGAAAGAAGCCAAAACACCACCGGCCATTATCGGAGTATGCGAGCTGGAAAACAAACAAGTATTGGAAGATTTAATTCAAACCGAATATTTAAAAAAATATGATTATGGCATCATACATTACAATTCACATGATTATAGAGGAATTGACGTAGCATTATTGTATAGAAAACAATTCTTTACGCCTACATTTCACAAATCTTATGACGTAAAATTGTACGATGCAGGTGATCGCGTTTTTACGCGTGACCAATTGTTGGTTTCTGGATTATTGGATGGTGAAATGATACATGTTATTGTCAACCATTGGCCTTCTAGAAGAGGAGGAGAAGCAGCTAGCCGACCACTTAGAATGGGCGCAGCCAAGTACAATAAGCAAATGATAGATTCGCTTCAAAAAATGTATGATAACCCAAAGATATTTGGAATGGGTGACTTAAATGATGACCCTATTAATGCCAGCTTGAAAGAAGTTTTAAATGCAACAGGCGTTAAAAAAGATGTGAAAGAAGGTGGTATTTACAACCCTATGGAAGATTTATTTAGAAGAGGTTTCAGCACTTTGGGATATCGTGATAATATCAATCTTTTTGACCAAATTTATATGACTTCACCATTATTAGGTAACGATAAGGATTTTTCAACTTGGAAATTTTATCAGGCCAATATTTTTAACCCTATGTATTTGACCAACCCCAAAGGTAAATACAAAGGATATCCCTTCAGAAGCTGGGATACAGCTGGATTTACAGGAGGATATAGCGACCATTATCCGGTTTATATTTACCTAATCAGAGAGAAGAAATAATTCAAAAATTTTCACTAAAAAACGGTTTGTTACGTTGTGACAAACCGTTTTTTTATTTCAGAATTTTCATATCTTTCAGTATATTTCCTACCCACCGCAAACTGTTCACTGTTCATGGCTTCCTTCCCACTACCCACTCAAATCTTCCCCATATATTTCTTAGGCGTCACTAAAAATTTCTTTTTAAATGCTGCTATAAAATGACTGGGAGTACTATATCCTATTTCGTACGCTACTTCAGATACATTGTATTTTTTGGTGTCTAATTTTCGACGCGCATATTCCATTTTATATTCCCATAGGAAGTTGAAAACTGTATCTCCATAGATTTGTTTGAATCCATCTTTTAAATAATGCGTAGGCAACCCAATTTCTTCAGCTAATGCTTGTAAAGTTGGAGGTTCAGCCATTCTTTCAATAATGATAGCCTTGGCGCGTCTGATTTTTTCAACATTTTCTTCTTGTTGCAAAAAGGGGCAATTATTGGAAGCATCGTCTTGGGGTTGGAAATAAATACTCAAGAGCTCATAAATTTTTGCCTTTAGATATAATTTTTCCATAGTGGCCTGTACCTTATGAGAAATGATTTGACTCAACACAATACTTTCTCCAGGCGAAATACTCTTATCGGCATAGTATTTTTTACTTTTATTTTCTTCGCTGAGGAAGTGAATAATACCTGCTTCCGGCGTAAAAAAAGTGTGCAATTTCTCAATAGAAATCAATATACTTACCATTTTAGCTTGTGGGACCAACTCAATATCCATAGGTAAATCTTGTACCGGATTATATAGTAACATGGATTTGCTTTCTGCTACATCTACAGCATACCTACCTTGGTTGAAATACAGTTTGGCGCTGTGTTGTAAGCTAAAGTGGATTTGAATGTAAGAACAATCAATTTCCTTGATACATCTTACCAATTCTTGGGTGTCATTTTGATTTATAAAGAGAATAAATCCAGGTTCAATTTCTGTTCCTTGAACGTTGTTTTTAATCATGATAAAAAATTTAAATAGTTAGTTTTAGATTGAAAATAGATTGCAATACGCTTTAATAATCAGCAATTACGCTGCAAATATATAAAATATTTATTCGGTATTAATATTATTTTGAGCGTTATTTTGTTTTTTATTATAGAGATACTTTTGCAGGCATTTGATATTCAAATAGGAGATTCCTATTTTCTTATTTTCATATTGAAAATTTGATTGTATTTCAAATATGTTGAATGAAGTCTGAAACATTTATAAATAAAGCACTATACTTTACAAATGAAAACCCTTTTTAAATTTACAATATTACTTGTTTTTTCCCCAATAGCTTTATTGGCTCAAGAGCCTAATCTAGATTCTATCCAAAAACTGGAGGAAGTTGTTGTTACCGGCCAATACTCCAAGCAATCGGTTAAGAAATCTGTGTATGAAGTTAAAGTGATAACTAATACTGTTATACAACAAAATGCTGCTAATAACTTAGCTGATTTACTCAATCAAAACTTGAATATTCAGATTATACCCAATGCACAAACAGGGAAATCTCAAGTGAGTTTGTTTGGGTTGGACGGGCAATATATCAAAGTACTTATGGATGGAATTCCAATGGTAAGTGACGAAGGATTTGGAAACAATATTGATTTGACACAGATTAATCTAGATGATATTGAACAAATAGAAATTGTTGAAGGAGCTATGGGTGTAGAATATGGGGCTAATGCTGTAACCGGAATCATCAATTTAATTTCTAAAAAATCCACCAAAAACAAGATGGATTTTAATTTTTCTGTTCAAGAGGAAACCTTAGGGAATGAATATGAATGGTGGGCTAAAGGTAGACATATTCAAACCTTATCGATATCTAACAATATTTCACCCAAGTTTTATACTTCACTTAATATTTCTCGTAATGATTTTGCTGGTTATTTCAATGATAGGCAAGGAAAAAATTATATTTATGATGATGGGAATAGAGGATATGAATGGTTGCCTAAAGAACAATTAACAGGAAATGCTAGTTTGTATTTTAAAGGTAAAAAACTAACCGCTTTTTATAAGTTTGGGATGTTTAGTGAAATGCTGAATTATTATGATCAAACAGTTACATCACGTTACAATACTGAAACGCAACAATTGGATAAAACGGCAAGAGATACTGATTTTCGTACTTTGAGATTTTCACACAACTTAAATCTCAACGGAAGAAGTTCAAATAATTTGATTTATGACTTCTCAGCAGCATTTCAAACTCAGAAAAGAGATTCAAGAGATTATATTTATGATTTGTACACCCGTAATGCTGACTATTATGATTATGAAGAATATCTAAACAGAAATACTTTTTATTCAAAAAGCACACTCAGTAACTTCATTCAAAATAGTAAAATTAATTTTCAAGTAGGCGCAGAGTTCAATTACGAATCTGGATTTAGTGCTGCAACATCCACAGAATACAGTTTTGCAGATGTTAAAAATGACATGCATAATTTTGATTTATTTATTACTTCTGAATATAGGCCTATTGAAAAATTGGCTTTTAGACCTGGATTTAGATATTCTTTCCAATCCTTTTTTAAGAATCAGCAAGCTTATACTTTAAGTACAAAATATCAAATAGGGAAAAAGGTAGAATTGCGTAATGTGGTTGGAAGTGCGTATAGAACACCAAATTACGAAGAACTTTTCACCTACTTTGTAGACAATACACATAATGTCCAAGGAAATCCAGACCTTAAAACAGAAAATGGATTTTCTGTTTTTACGCATGTAAAGGTCGATGTGTTTGATAAATCCAATAGTAAGATGACCTCTCAATTAACTTTTGGTTATTTGAATTTAGAGAATAAAATT
The DNA here is from genome assembly GCA_020854235.1 of Flavobacteriaceae bacterium. Taxonomy (GTDB): domain Bacteria; phylum Bacteroidota; class Bacteroidia; order Flavobacteriales; family Flavobacteriaceae. Next base: position 76,189 of record JADZFW010000084.1, on the reverse strand, counting down.
GGTTTAGCTATAGTAAGAATTGATCCATTGGAATATCGTTATATTAATATTGATCGATTTAAATCTTTGGAATTTTCTTTGGATAATAAAATTAAGGTAAAAAAATTTGATTTAAAAATTGGTTTGAGTTTATTAGGAAAATCCGATCGTTTTGACAACGCTACTCAAATAGATAATGAATATTTGTACAAATTGAATGGGTCATTAAGTGCGTTTTATACGATTGAAAAATACAATTTGAGTTTATCATTGACCCATAAATTAAACGGAAAGGACTATGAGTATATTGAGGATGAAGACGATGGGGAAAATGTGGTATATACCAAAGTTGAAACAGAATCCTATCAATGGACCGATTTTTCCGTGAAGAAATATTTTTTGAATCGATCTTTAGAAACGACCTTAGGAGTTAGAAATATCTTTGATGTAACTAGTTTAAAAAGATCGGGGTTTGGACTCGGAGGAGAAACCCATGGAAATTTGGGGGATGGACTTATGTTGGGATACGGAAGATCCTATTTTGTAAAATTATCGTATAATCTAGACATAAAATAATATTTAAAATGAAATTTATACACATAAAAAAATGGGTAGTTTTGAGTTTGGTTTTATCAACCTTGTTCGTCAGTTGTAGTAAAGAAGATCCTATTCCCGATAGAGAAGACTTTACTAACAATGCATTTATAAGTCCTACAGTTGGTGGCCCAAATCAACCAAATCAGGTTTATGTTAATTTAAGTAATCAAGAAACCAAAGCAGTGAAACGTGATTCATGGGATTTGGCTTTTTATTGTGGTGATAAATTTAGGATTGGAATCAACAGTTCCATCTATATGGCTGTGAAAAAATTGGAGACCAATCAAATGGATACGATTAATTCAGCCGATGTCAATGCTATGTATTCACAAGTTGCGATAGGAACATTTAATCCTATCAATGTTGATTATGTCGATGATTTTGATGGTAGTATACTGAATACAGCTATGGATGAAGTTAATGTCTTAGATGTCAATAATTCGGTTTATTTACTCAACCTGGGTTATAGTGTAGGAACAAGTGTTCCGCCAATAGGTAGTGTAGCCGTAAATGGACCACATAGAGGATGGAAAAAAATTAGGGTTTTAAAAAGTTTTGACAGTTATATTTTACAATATGCAGATATCGACGATACAACTCATAAACAAGTTGTGATTTCAAAAGATGCATTTTATAATTTTACTTTTTTCAGTTTTAATACTGAATCGGAAGTATCTGTAGAGCCCAAAAAAAACAATTGGGATTTGAATTTTACTGTATTTACCAATGAAATTCCGGGTTATGGAACCTATGGCTACACAGATTTTGTTGCTACCAATGCAAAAATGAATGTTCAAAGTTATAAAGTAACCGAAACAGCTGAACTAACTTTTGCTTCTTTTGCACTCAGTATGGTTCAGGAAGATCTATTCAGTAATTCTCAAAGAAAAATTGGTAGTAGTTGGCGTTCAGGTGGTGGACCTACTACCTCTCCAGGAGTTTATAATAATGTGTTCTATGTTGTTAAAGATACTGAAGGTATATATTACAAAGTTAAATTTACCGCTTTGACAAATTCACAAGGTGAAAGAGGTTATCCTCAGTTTCAGTACATTTTGCTTCAATAATATTTGATTGGTTAAGTTCCCCGATCTGATTAATCGGGAGAAAAATCGGCTTTGTACAGATAGTATAAAGCCGATTTTGTAGTATATGACACCAGTAATTCATATTCGACTTCACTTTTACTCTTTTTAACATAACTTTTTCATTGAAATGTTGTGTTTTTTCAAGTGGTATTCCGATTTTTGCCTGTCCATAAAATCACTTTTGAACAATATGTATAAGATTCAGAAATATTTAAGTGTTTTTTTTGTGTGGGTTTATACCATTAGCTTTGCTCAAGATTTTCAATTTACAGCCAAAGCCAATAAAAACAAGCTTGGACTAAATCAAAGAGTCACGGTAGAATATAGTGTAAATCAAAATGGGTCAGATCACTTTAAAGCTCCCGATTTTAAAGGATTTAAAGTGGTAGCAGGACCTAGCACTTCTATCAGTCAAAGTTACATCAACGGGAAATCTTCCTATTCTCAATCGTATATTTACTTATTACAACCTACTTCAAAGGGAAATTTCACTATACAAGGAGCCAGTATTTCCTTTCAAGGTAAAGAATATAAATCCAATGGTCTTACTTTTACTGTAACTGATCAAGTGGATGAAGCAAAGGATCCTAATGATCCAACAGCTGCCGCACAACAAAATATTTTTCTTGCAGCCCATATTTCCAAAGAAAATCCTTACGTTGGTGAAGGTATTTACGTCGAGTATCGCTTGTATTTCAGTAATCGGATTGAATTTAACAATCCACAGTTTGGAGAAATACCTAAATATGAAGGATTTTGGAATCAAGAAATACCGATTACGAATTACGACAGACAAATAGGTGATTACAAAGGGGAAAAATTGAATTTTTTCACACTCAAAAAAACAGTATTAATCCCCCAAAAATCGGGAAAATTAACCATAGATCCTATAGAAATAGATATAGTTGTGGGAGTTCCAACCGGAAAAACTGATTTCTTTGGTTATCCATTAATACAAAGGGTAAATCAACATTACACATCGGGTATCAGATCAATTCAAATTAAAGCTTTACCAGAAAACGGAAAGCCTGAAGATTTTACGGGTGCAGTAGGTGACTATACTTTATCTGTGAAAGCGAGCAAAAATTCATTGAGTTCCAATGAGTCCTCACAAGTAAATGTAATTATCAACGGAACCGGTAATTTTAAATTGTTTGATTTGCCCACTTTGAAGGTTCCTGCCGAGTTGGAAGTATATGCTCCCGAACGCAAAGAAAATTTAAGCACAACACTTTCTGGACTAAATGGAAATATTACAGAAAGTTATGCCATTGTTGCAAATTATATGGGTAAGTATCTCATTCCGCCAGTTACTTTTTCTTATTTTAATCCAAAGGATGGTAAGTATCATAGCTTAAGCAGTGAAGAAATCGTTCTTGAAGTTGTTGGTGGAAATGCTGTGGATACTACTCAATCATCAATGAATCACAAACAAAAAGTGCAGTCCAAAGGCGGTGATTTCAGACACATCCATTCTGAAACCCAACTCGATGCCATTCAAAACAAAGATTTTTATGGTAGTTTGGTTTATTATTCACTTATTGGATTACCCTTTTTAGCCATTCCAGTTATAATTTTTATAGGGAAAAAGCGCAAAGAACGCGAAGCGGATACAGTTGGTAATAAATTACGGGCAGCAGAAAAAATGACCAAAAAGTATTTATCTGAAGCAGGAAAACATTTGGGAAATAAAGATTTATTTTATGAAGCTTTAGAAAAAGCATTGCACAATTTTCTCAAAGCTAAACTGAATATTGAAACATCAGATATCAGTCAAGATAAAATTTCTATTTTATTGAGAGAAAAAGGAGTGAGCGATATGGCTATTCATAACTTTATCGAACTTCTCAATGATTGTAATTTTGCTCGTTTTACACCTATGGTCAGAAGTGCCATGGAGGCAGAATTGGATAAAGCAGCTCAGGTTATTTTAAAAATCAATACCGAACTAAAATAACCTCATAATATATTCCGTACGATTTCTTTTACCAAAAGAATAAATGGTTTAACACATGAATATCAAACACTTTATAAAACCCAAATCAATTTCAAAGATGAAGCAGTTCATCTTGTTTTTTTTCTTTTTAGCAACACAGTTACTTTGGTCACAAAGTTCATTTCAAAGTTTTGAGCAAGGAAATACAGCCTACCGTAATGGAAAGTTTGATGAAGCGATTAACCAGTATTTGCTAGTAGAAAAAGCCGGTTTTAATTCTGCAGACTTATATTTTAATATGGGGAATGCATTTTATAAATCCAATAAAATTGCACCAAGTATTTATTATTATGAAAAAGCGCTATTGTTGGATCAGAACCATGTTGATGCTCGTAACAACTTAGCTTTTGCTCAAAGGATGACGATCGATGTAATAGAACCAATGCCTAAAACTTTCTTCCAAAAAATAAATGAAACGATTATATATCCAATTTCATACAACGCTTGGGCTTGGATTTCTGTAATACTAGCTTTTGTGAGTGCAGGTTTTTTTATTGCTTATTATTTTTCTGATTATTCACGAAATAAAAGATTGTTTTTTGTTTCCAGTTTTGTGATTTTAGGACTTTTTTTACTGACACTTAGTATGGGAATTAAAGCCAGACATCATTTTGTAAATGATCAACCTGCGATTGTTTTTACGCAGCAAGTTTCGGTTAAATCAGAACCCGGAACTGGAAATTCGGAATTGTTTATATTGCATGAAGGTACTAAAGTTCAAGTGGTGAACCAAGAGAATCAATGGCTTAAAATCAAAATAGCCGATGGGAAAACAGGCTGGATTTTGAAAGATAAAGTTAAGTTATTGAAAGATTAATTGTTTTTTATTTCTGTAGCAAATTGGATTCCAATGTAAAGCAAAATTTGGAACCCTTACCTTTTTCGCTAATCACTGAGATGTGTTCTTTGTGTGCTTCTACGATGTGTTTTACAATGGAAAGGCCTAATCCAGAACCACCTTCTTCGCGCGAACGACTGGTGTCAACCCTATAAAAGCGTTCAAAAATTCTAGGTAAATGTTCGGGAGCTATGCCATCGCCTTCATCTTGTACACATACTTCAATTTTATAATTGTCAAGCACTTCAAATTTGACAATACAAATCCCTTTTTTCTTACCATATTTGATGGCATTGGTAATTAAATTTTCCAATACTTGCTCAATGCGTTGCTTGTCTGCATATACCAATATCGGATAATAAGACTTATCAAATGTCAATTTAACATCATTTTTCTGAGCATTGATTTCCATCATTTCAAAGACATTTTTAGTCAAAGCAACAATATCAAATTCTTGAATATTTAATAGAATTCTTTTGGCGTCTAGTTTGGAAATAAAGTCAAGATCTTCTACGATATTTACCAATCTATCTACATTTTTTGCAGCTTGTTTGAGATATTTATCTCTTACCTTTTTATCTTTAATGGCTCCATCCAGAAGCGTCAAAAGATAACCTTGAATAGAAAATAAAGGCGTTTTGAGTTCGTGAGCTACATTCCCCATAAATTCGCGTCTGTATTTTGCTTGTTCATTTAGGGATTCTATTTCAGTTATTTTTTCATGAGCAAATTTGCTTACTTCTTTGGAAAGTGTTTCCATATCGGAAGTAATTGGAGTGTTTTTCAAATCTTTTATATCTAATAGAGAAACATCCTGATATATTTTTTTAACCCTTTGATAAATAAATTTTTCAATTCTGTGTTGAATCAATAAGAATGCAAGTACAAATAATACAAATATGCTGATAAGTAAAAATGAGAAAGAAAGTTTGGGATTAAAGAAATAGCGATAAATGAATCCAATGATAATAGCCAAAGCTACCAATTGAGCAGAGGTCTTGAGGGCAAAAGAGTATGATTTTTTAATCTTCATGTATAGATTATCTAAGGAAGATTACAAAAATACGATTATGCTTTGTCAATGACAAACTTATAACCTACTCCCTTAATAGTTTTAAAATATTGATCTCCGATTTTTTTTCTCAACTTTCTGATGTGCACATCAATGGTGCGATCTCCCACTACAACATTACTCCATACTTTGTTCAGTATTTCATCTCGTTTAAATACATTTCCAGGGCTGCTGATGAGCAATGTAAGTAATTCAAATTCTTTTTTGGGTAAGGCAATTATTTTATCATTAACAGTAACGGTATATGATCCACTATCCACCATTAAAGTACCAATATTTTGAACTTTTTCTGAATCTTCTATGTCTCTCAACCTTCTTGTTAAAGCTTTGACTTTTTTAATTAGAAGTTTGGGTTTAATAGGTTTGGTAATATAATCATCGGCACCGGCATCAAAACCGGCTGATTGAGAAAACTCTTCACTTCTAGCGGTGAAAAACACTATAATGGTATCTTTAAAAGTATCCAAATCTCGTAATTTTTCACATGTTTCGATGCCATCCATTTCTGGCATCATGATATCCAATAGAATGAGATGAGGTAAAAAGTTGCGCGCTTTAACAAGTGCTTCAACTCCATTATTGGCTGTTTCTAGAGTATATCCTTCATTGGATAAATTATAACCCACGATTTCCAAAATATCCGGTTCGTCGTCTACCAATAATATTTTGATATCTTTTTTCTTCATGGAGATCTGATTATTTATTCCCCAAAATTAAGTAAACTTTGACAACGAACGCAATGGGTAACAATAAATTAACATTGAAATTTTGAGTTAATCATGCTTATAACCTATAAATTGGCTCTTTTTGAGTTAAAAATTTTGTATTTGATGGATTTGTATTTACAAATTGATAACATATAGTTTTTGAAAAAGTAGCAATCACATAAACTTGACTTAACATGTCGGCTTATGAATGAATCTACATTTGCTTCAAATTATTTTAATCAAATTTTATTCAAAATGAAAAATCTATTTTTATCACTATTTACAGCTATGTCATTAAGTTTATTGTTTACCTCATGTGGAGGTGGAGAAAATACACCAGAAACACCAGATCCACAATCTATAACAGGTGAAATTACAGTCAATACAACTTGGACCAATGATCGTATATGGGTACTTAATCAAAAAGTTGTTGTTAAAAGTGGCGTAACTTTAACTATTGAAGCAGGAACTATCATTAAAGGTAGTGAAGGTCAAGGATCTTTGGCATCTGCTTTAGTAATTGCTAGAGGTGGCAAAATTATGGCAGAAGGGACAGCTAGCCAACCCATCATTTTTACTTCAATTAACGATAATATCGCAGTGGGACAAACAGCTGGTACAAATCTTTCAGCTGCTGATAACGGTCTTTGGGGCGGTTTGTTGATTATGGGTAAAGCAAAAGGGTCGTTTGTTGGCGATGTTTCTGAATATAATATCGAAGGAATTCCTGCAAGTGACACATTCGGACTCTATGGAGGAACGGATGATGCCGATAATTCAGGTTCTTTGAAATATGTTTCTATCCGTCATGGTGGTGCCGAAATCGGAGAAGGAAATGAAATAAACGGTTTGACCTTAGGATGTGTTGGTAGTGGAACAGTAATTCAAAATATTGAAGTAGTTGCAAACTATGATGATGGGATTGAATTTTTTGGAGGAACCGTTAGCGTGACTAATGCCTTAGTATGGTCGGTAGGTGATGATGGTTTGGATATTGATCAAGCATATTCAGGATCCATTACCAATGCTATGGTTATTCAAGGAACAACTTCTCAAAGTGGTTTGGAAATTGATGGTAGAGAAGGATCTTTGGAAAGAGGATTTACGATTGATAAATTAACTTTAAAAGGAAATTCTAGTGCATCTAAAATTGCAGAATACAAATCCAAAGCTTATGGAATTACTAAGAATGTATATGCCTATGGTTGGTCTGCAACTTCAACTATCAAGATTTCTGATGTTGTATCTTCTGATAACTTTGTAGCTGGAAACCTCGATTTTATCAATTGGCAATTGACGCTTGCCTCAGGAGCTACCTTGGCAAGTACATTATCCAATTCATTCAACGCAACTTTTGCAACAGATATTGCTTTTAGTTCGGTTGTTACACCATCTACAGGTGCAGATGCTACTGCATTCAATTGGACTTATGCGAAATCAAAATCAGCTTTTTAATTTAGATTCCATTTAAACACTTTAATTGCTCGCTTTTTTAGGCGGGCAATTATTGTTATAATTATTTTACTATTTTTCAGATGTTTAAAACTATTATTTTTAGTGCATTATTCCTTTTGTCATTTTTTTCAAATGCTCAAAACGGAAAAATTTCCGGTGTTATCAAAGATGGGGAGTTCAATGATGTATTGCCATTTGCCAATGTTGTAGTTAAAGGTACAGAAAAGGGAGCTACAAGTGATTTTGAAGGTGCATACGATCTAACTATTGCACCGGGAACCTATACTTTGGTGTTTTCTTTTTTAGGATATCAAAACATGGAGATTACGGATGTGATGGTTACAGCCAATCAAACTCAAGAACTCAATGTAACGCTTTTGCCTGAATCAAATCAATTGCAAGAAGTGATATTAACAGCCAATGTTGCCCGAAATTCAGAAGCTTCGTTAATCAAAGCACAACGTCAATCGGTAAATGTAATGAATGGTATTTCTGCAGAAGGATTGAATAAAACCAGTGCAGGTAATGTGGCAGCAGCTGTCAAAAGCATACCCGGTGTATCTGTACAAGGAGATAAATATGTTTTTGTTCGAGGATTGGGTGATCGTTATACCAAAACGATTCTCAACGGTGTCGATATTCCCGGATTAGATCCCGATAGAAATACCTTGCAAATGGACATTTTTCCAACCAACATTTTAGATCAAGTTCAAGTAGTCAAATCTGCAACAGCCGATTTGGATGCCGATTTTACAGGTGGTATGGTCAATATTATAACTAAAGACTTTCCTGCCAGCAAAACGACAACTTTTTCTATAGGCACATCCTATAAGCCAACGGTTCACTTTAACGATCAATTTTTACAATATAAGCATACTGCAACTGATTTTTTAGGTTTAGATGATGGTTCACGAAAACTACCGATCAGCAGAAATACTGATATTCCCGGTCCTTACGCTCAAGATGCTCGTTTGTATGAAATTACAAAATCTTTTGATCCTGAATTAAAATCAAAATCTGGAAATGCAAATCCCGATTTTTCTTTATCTTTTTCAATGGGCAATCAAAAAGAGGTGAAAAATGGTAAGTTGGGATACTTGTTTTCAGTAGGTTATAAAAATTACACTGAATTTAATGAGAATTTTGAAAGAGGAAATTACATGAAAAATTCTGATAGAAGTGTTTATGAATTGGATATCAAAAACATTCAAAACGGTGATTTGGGTACCAAAGGCGTTTTGTTGAATGGACTTTTTGGGTTGAGTTATAAAACAGAGAAAAGCAAGTATAGTTTGAATTTACTTCACATTCAAAACGGAGAATCCAACGCATCTTATGCACACAAATACGAATATTTTTCTAATACAATTGAAATTTTTAGCGATTACTTGGATTACAATCAACGCAGTATTTCCAACTTGCAATTGTCAGGAAAACACACCAATACGGATGCCAGTTGGATTACAGAATGGACTATTTCCCCAACCTATTCCAGTATTCAAGATAAGGATGTGCGTTATACTCCATTTGAATATACTTCATCGGGTCAATATGCAATTACACCCAGTGGTGCCGGCGCGCCTCGTAGAATTTGGAGAAATTTGACAGAGATAAATACCGTTGCCAAAGTGGACTTTACCCGTAAACATCTCTTATTTGGAAAAGAATCCAAATTAAAATTTGGTACAAAAGCAACTTTTAAAACGAGAGATTTTAGTGTTGACCAATATTTTATTGCTATTTATAATTCATCTGGGACAACTTTTGGTGGAGATGCAGATGTTATTTTAGCTGAAGAAAATCTATGGAATGTTGGTGCATCAGAAGGTAGCTATATAAAAGGTAATTATGAACCCACCAATACATTTACAGCTTTTAATACGAATATAGCAGCTTATGTCTCTGAAGAATTCAATATGAATGAAAGATTAAAAGCTATTTTAGGGGTTCGATTGGAAAAATTTGATCAGTATTATGATGGACAAAACAATCAAGGTACCATAGTGCTTGACAATGAGAAAACGATGGATCAGTTGGACGTTTTTCCATCTGCCAACTTGATTTATAAACTCAATGATAAATCCAATTTGAGAATGTCCTATTACATGGCAACAGCTCGACCATCATTTAAGGAAACTTCGATAGCTCAAATATATGATCCTTTGACCAATTTGACTTATAATGGAAATTTGGATTTAGTTCCTTCTTTGATTCAAAATGCAGATGTTAGATATGAGTGGTTTAGCAGTGATAGCGAACTGATTGCGTTGAGTGGATTCTTCAAATCCTTTCAAAACCCAATTGAGCTCACCTTTTACAGTGCATCAGCACCGGGGAATACCCAACATAGAAACATTGGCGAAGCCATGGTTTATGGTGGAGAAATTGAACTCAGACAAAATTTTGATTTTATAGCCAATCAACTTAAAAACGTGGATTTGAATATTAATTTTTCTTACATACAATCAGTTCAGGAAATGGATAAAAGTCCCAATGGTGAGTATGAATCCAAATTAGCCAACTTGAGAGATGGAGAAACGATGAAAGATACCCGTACACTTCAAGGACAATCGCCTTATTTATTGAATGTGGTTTTGGGATATAACAGCTCTGAAAAGGGCTGGGATTTCAATTTGGCTTACAATATACAAGGAAAGACATTGGAAATAGTCGGTTTAGGCGTAATTCCAGATGTTTATACCTTGCCTTACAATAGTTTGAATTTCAATTTGAGTAAAAGTTTTGGAAACGATGCTAAATCGGCTATCAAGCTTCAATTCAATAATATTTTAAACGAAGAAAAAACAAGCGTATTCCAATCTTATGAAGCGAAAGATCAAATTTTTTCAAGGAGAAAAGATGGTATTAGTTTTGGGTTAACATACAGTTATAAGTTTTAACTGAGAAATAAAATCAAAAAAACCTCAATTCTAATACAAGAATTGAGGTTTTTTGCTTCAAAAGAATGTGTTATTTTTGAGCTAAATAGTCTGATTTAGTCCATAAATTGTATTGAACCAACTTATTGGCTTGGAATACAACTTCTTTTAATGAATCTTGATTCCAGAACAACCAGGTACCAACTTTCATTCCATTTTCGTATTCGCCTTGAACCATCACAATACCATCTTCATCATACATGACCCAATGACCTTCTAATTGGTTGTCAGCATTGAAATATCCATGCGTTTTAACTTGTCCATTGTCGTAATAGGAAGTCATTTCTGTGCTAGTTTTGCTTTTTTTTATCTCTTTAGTTGTTTCTTGGCTAATGACATTTGTAAAAACAAATAAAAAGACCAAACTTAAGATTATATTTTTCATGATTTAAACTATTTAAAAGGTTTATTTTTAAGGATGTAATGGATTGATTTTAATTTATTTCCATAAATACTATACAAAAGTAAAACAATAATTTACATATAAATAACAAATAGGTAACAATTTGGTAACATAAGAGTAAAATTTAACATTGGAATATGGAATGACTTATCTATCAGGTAAATATTGTGTTAAATTCAATTTTTTCAAGTTTATGTTTTTTAAATATATTATCTTTGCTGACTTAACACAAAATTTAAAAATTTAATTATACTTAATTATGAAAAAACTTTACTTTTTATTTTTTATTCTTGTTACCAGTTCATTTTCTTATGGGCAAGAATTATTGCTCAATGGAGATTTTGAAACTTGGACATCTGCAACAGCTCCTACCAGTTGGACTACTGCTTTAAATGTTAATCAAGAAAGCACAATCATACATGGTGGAACCTATTCAGCTATGCAAGCCCCTACTGTGACAAGTGCTATCGTTCAAAAAGTTACAGGGTTGACTCCTGGTGATGCCATAACTCTTAGTCTTTGGTACAAATCTTCTGGAGATGGAACTGATGCTAGAATTTGGTCAAAATGGGGAAATAATGGAGTATTGGACGGTGTTACCGATGCAGCGATTCTTCAAGGACCTAATAATGCCTATTTTACAAATGGAGATTGGACCCAATATACGCTAAATTTAACAGTACCTGCCACAGCAAATGAATTTAATTTTGAAGTGAGAACATACAATGGAGGAACAGTTTATTGGGATGATTTTTCATTTTTTAAAACAACAGGTTCTTCTTGCGATTTAGCGTTAGGTGCTACTACTGCCATTTGTGACGCTATAACTACCGGAACAGATACATATACTGCTACTGTTGCATTTACAGGAGGAGGAACAGAAACTTATACAATTACGCCAAGTTCTGGAACTGTTTCAGGAGACAATCCGACTTCTGCAGTTACTGGAACTATCAATATTACAGGGATAAGTGAAGGAACTAATTTAACTTTGGACATTACCAGCACCAATTGTGATCTTACCACTAATATTACTTCTCCCACCTGCGTACCTGTTGGTACATTACCCATTTATGAACCATTTAATTATACTGTAGCTACAAATTTAGGTGGTCAAGGTGGATGGGTTAATTATAATACTGGAGATGAAGTTGCTGTAGCCACAGGAAATTTAAGTTATAGCGGATTAAATGCATCTACAGGAAATTCAATTTCTTTTAATGGTGGTGGAATTGATCCACAATTAACCTATGCACTTCAAAACGCTGGGACAGTTTATGCTTCTTTTATAATGAAAGTTACTGATTTGACAGCAGCTACTAATACAGCTGGTGGTTATTTCTTCGGTTTAGGTTCAACAAGTACTAATTTCGCATCAACTGTTTGGACCCTTAAAGATGGTGACAACTATAAAATAGGATTAGATAAAAGCACAAGTACTACCAATTATGTGTTTACATCTTCAACCTATGCTATAAATGAAAATGTTTTCGTAGTTATTTCTTATGATTTTGCTTCAAATACCTCAAAAATGTGGGTAAATCCTACTGAATTAGGAGGTGCAGAACCTACTCAAACATTAGTAGCAACATTGGGGACAGATAGAACATCATTGGATAGAGTATTCTTAAGACAAGATTCTGATTCTGAAACTCCATTTTTAGTTGTTGACGAAATAAGAGTTGGAAACACTTGGGCTAGTGTTACTCCGTCAGATTCTGCTAGTATCAATGATAGCGAAATTGAAGGATTCTCAATATATCCAAATCCTACTCATAACACTATCAATATCTTTACTACTGCTAATCTAACTAAAAACGTTCAAATTTTTGACTTATTAGGTAAACAAGTTGTGAATGAAATGGTGTCAGGAAATAGCTTGAATCTTAACCTAAAATCAGGTATCTATGTTGTGAAAGTTGAAGAAGCCGGAAAAGTAGCTACTCAAAAATTGGTGATTGAATAAATCATTTTTTCCAAAAATATATTTTTCAAAACGCTCTTGGTTACAAGAGCGTTTTTTTTTACTTTTGTACTAGCTATTGAAATAATTGCACTATTGAAATTTCTTGATGTGTTTTTGATTAATATAATAGGTTGATTGGTTATTCAGTCCGATTTACCGTCGAGGTAAGCTATTGGGTTATTGGGATAGTTAATTTGAAATTATCTTATATAGCAAGTTGCATAATCAGTTTCAATTATACTTAATTCATCCATTTTGCAATGAGAATATTAACCATTAATCAACGAGGTAAGTTCAATAATAGTTTTTTTATTAATTCTAATTTCTAATTTCTATGTTACAAAAAATTGACTTGAAAAATGTACTGTTTCTAGATATTGAAACCGTACCAGCCGAATCCTCATTTGAACAATTATCCGAAGAGGAACAAAATCTATTTTCTCATAAAACAGCTTACCAGCGTAAAACAGAAGAAACTTCAGCTTCTGATTTTTATGAAAGAGCCGGAATTTGGGCTGAATTTGGTAAAATTATTTGCATTTCAGTGGGTTATTTTATGGAATCCGATCAATTGTTGAATTTTAGAATAAAATCTTTTTCTGGTGAAGAAGAAATTCTTTTGAATGATTTCTCTCAATTAATCCATACACATTTTAGTAAACCCGAACAGCTACTTTGTGCCCACAATGGCAAGGAGTTTGATTTCCCCTTTATAGCCCGGCGTATGATTGTGAATGGGATCAATATTCCCGAAAAATTAAATTTATTTGGGAAAAAACCGTGGGAAGTAACCCACTTGGATACTTTGGAATTGTGGAAGTTTGGAGATTATAAACACTATACTTCGCTCCATTTATTGACCCATATTCTAGGAATTCCATCTCCCAAAGGCGATATTGACGGAAGTAAAGTAGCTGAAGTGTATTATGTCGAAAATGATTTGGAACGCATTGTCAAATACTGTGAAAGAGATGTTTTGGCTGTTGCTCAAGTTGTTCTAAAGTTTCAAAACAAACCTATTTTAGATGCATCACAAGTCATTTTCACAAGTTAGTGACATTAAATTTTTAAGCTATTCATCTGTAAATAATAGGATTTGATAGATAAAAAACGGGTTTATTTCTAGAAATTGGATTGAAAAATGAATGCATGGTGTAATTTTGTGTGTTTTAAACTAGAATCCTTCATCTAACCACCTACCATGAACAACTCAATTTTAAAAAGAATGAAAGTTTGGTTTGCAATAACTTTTATTTTGCCAATGGGTCTTACTTCACAAAATCTTCCTGATGAAATGTATTTTTCATCCGATGGACATATTTTATATACTGGCGTTCAAAATCCTTCAGGACTATATGACAAGACATCGGTTAAGACCGTATATCTCAATTTTGCACAATCCAATTATTGGACTTTATTGACTAATAATTACGCTTCAGAAACCAATATTCCAGCCACCATGATTTATGATGGAACGACATTGGAAAATGTAGGCGTCAGATTTAGGGGTAACACTTCTTATATGCAAATTGGAAGTTCGCAAAAGAAATCATTTGCTATAGAAACCGATTTTGTAAATCCCGATTTGGAAATATTAGGTTACAATGATTTAAAATTCAACAATGCTCATCAAGATCCAACCTTCATGAGGGAAGTGCTCTACAATCGAATGGCCGTGAGACATACTCCCATTGCGAAAGGAAATTATATTCATCTTTATATCAATAATCAGGATTGGGGACTCTATACCAATATTCAATCACCCGAGAAAAAGTTCTTAAAAGAATGGTTTCAAAGTAATGATGGGGCTCGTTTTAGAGCGACTACTGAAAATACAGGCACTCCAAATCCCAATTGGGGAGACGGAACCGCAGGGATGAATTACATCAGTTCCGATACTTTAACTTATAAAAACTACTATTCATTGAAATCTAGCGAAGTAGGTTATCCTTGGCAAAAATTACTCGATGCAAGTTATGCCTTAAATCAATCTAGCGCAACGGTCTATGCTACTTTAAAAAATAAAATTGATATTGATAAGGCATTGTGGTTTTTGGCTGTTGAAAATATTTTTACAGATGATGATAGTTATATCATGAAGGGAAAAATGGACTATATGGTTTATTACGAACCTGAAACCGGTAGGACAACACCTTTGGAATACGATGGTAATTCTACTTTTCAAACTAGCGCTGCCACCAGTTCCAATTGGAATCCTTTTAAAAATGCCACCAATGCCAATTATCCCTTATTGTACAAACTTTTAAATATTCCTGAATACCGTCAACGTTACTTGGCTCATTACAGAACAATTTTAAATGAAACCTTTACCACTACTAATGCCAATGCACTTATTGATGAAATTCATGCTCAAATAGGAACTTTAGTAGCAGCTGATCCCAAAAAACTATACACGACTGCAGAGTACACAAGCGGTTATCCCCTTTTGAAAACTTTTGTTGCCAATAGGAGAACATTTTTATTGAATAATTCAGAAGTAGCACAATTGGCTCCGGTTATTGCTTCGGCTCCTTATTACAATAGCAGCAATCTTATGTATGTAGATCCAGTTGGAAATGAACCCGTAACCATTAAAGCTAGCGTAACTTCTACTAATGGAATTAATAAAGTTAATTTGTATTACGCAACAGGTTTGGTGGGTAATTTTAACTCTATTCAAATGTATGATGACGGGTCTCATAATGACAATTCATCTGGAGATGGCATTTTTGGGGCTACTATTCCGGGTTATGCTTCAGGTACATTTGTAAGATATTATATTGAAGCAGTAGCCAATAATACGGCAAAATCCGTTTCTTATTTACCTACAGGTGCCGAACATGATATGTTTGTTTATACGGTTACGGCTACAACAGGACCTAATGGTGTTGTAATCAATGAGATTATGGCGCAAAATACGTCGACTGTTATGGATGAAAATAGTCAATATGAAGATTGGATTGAATTGTATAACAATAATAATTACAGTGTAGATTTAAGTGGGTTTTATCTAACTGATGATGCAACCAATTTGGTTAAATGGCAAATACCTAGTAATACCTCTATTGAAGCCAATGGTTTTTTGATAGTATGGGCTGATGAAGATTTAACAGAAGGACCCATGCATGCTGATTTTAAACTTTCGGCGAGTGGAGAAACCGTAATTCTGTCGGATGTGGCAAACAGCATTGTTGATCAAATCGATTTTGGCGTTCAAACAGCCAATATGGGCTATGCAAGAGTTCCCAATGGTACGGGAAGTCTTGTTATTCAATCGCCAACTTATAATGCAAATAATGATGGAATAATTGGGATTGAAGACTTCCATAATTCAGAAGATTTTTTCTCATTATATCCCAATCAGGTAGCTAGTATTTTACATTTGGAATTTTCAGACCAAGGATACTACAAAGAAGTAAATATATTTAACACCATGGGCCAAATTTTACAAACCCATACCACAACCCAAAATTTGGAACTGAATGTTGAAAGTTTATCACCCGGTATCTATTTTATAAAGTGCGAAAACACAGTTGAAAAATTCATCAAACTCTAATATTTTTTATATTCTACTTTTTTAAAAAACCATACCATGTTTTCCGACAAATCCAAACGCAATATTTTTCTATTACATTTCATAGTTTGGCTCATGCTTTTTACCATTCCATTTTTATTGGCAAAAGGCAATGAGGAACTTTATTCCAGAATTGTGGAAAACACGTGGATTCCGCTTTTATTTTATGCATTTGTTTTTTACTTGAATTATTATTTATTAATTGATTCTTACTTTTTTAAAGGTAACTATAGATATTACTTGATTCTAAACGGATTGATCATTTTTGTTTTTGTAATGGTCATATTCAAAATGAAAACTATTTTTTTCAATCCTTTACCTGATTTGCCAAGACCTCCTAAATTTGAATTGAAAGAGCTTCACAAGGGACCACCTAGACAATTATTTATATACATGGATATTCTATGGTTTGGAGTGCCTCTAGCTTTTTCACTTGCCCTCAAATCATTTGAAAAACTTAAGAAAACCGAGCAGGAACAACAGGAATCTGAAAAAGTGAAGTTGGAACAAGAATTACAATATCTGAGATATCAACTACAACCACATTTTTTCTTTAACGCATTAAATAACATATATTCAATGGTTGATGTCACTCCCGATAAAGCCAAAGAATCGATTCACGGTTTGGGGAAGTTGATGCGTTTTCTCTTGTATGAATCCAACACTGAAAAAGTGACTTTAAATAAGGAAATAGAATTTATGACCACTTATATTGAATTGATGAAACTTCGGTTTTCAGATAAAATTTCAATTGCTTACAATTTTCCGGAAGTTCAAGATCAAGTAAAGATTCCGCCATTATTATTTATCACCTTGGTCGAGAATGCATTTAAACATGGTGTATCGGCCACAAAGAATTCCAGTATTGTTTTTACTATGACTTATACTGATTTAGAACTTTTCTTTGTTGCCCAAAATGATTATTTTCCTAAAAATCAAAAAGATAAAAGTGGTTCCGGAATAGGATTGGCTAATTTAGATAAAAGGTTAACTTTACTTTACAAAGATAAATATTCGTTAGTGACTGAAATTAAAGATCAAAAATATATGGCAACCTTACTTATTGAATCCATTTGATTTTATCAAAAATAGTCTGCAAATTTTTAAAGTAAAACCATTTTAATAATCATTAAAAAACACTACATTGTCTGATTTAATACTTTCTTGCATTATTGTAGATGACGAGCCCATGGCTTTGAATCTCATACAGTCTTATGTTGAGAAAACTTCATTTTTGGCTTTAAAAGCCAAGTGTAGTAACGCTATTGAAGCCTTACAAGTTTTAAATCAACAAGAAATTAATTTGGTTTTTTTAGACATTCAGATGCCTGATTTATCCGGTTTGGAATTGTCAAAAATTATCTCCAAAAACACCAGAATTATTTTCACAACAGCTTTTGATCAATATGCTTTGGACGGTTTTAAAGTGGAGGCGTTGGATTATTTGCTTAAACCTTTTAATTACACAGAGTTTTTAATGGCTTCTAACAAAGCTTTAACTTGGTTTGGAATGTTAGGTAAACCCTCATTAAACAAAGAGATTGTAAAACAATCGGAAAAGGAATTTTTATTTGTAAAATCGGAGTATAGACAACTCAAAATCAATTTAAAAGAAGTTTTGCTTTTTGAAGGGTTGAAAGACTACATTAAAATATGGATGGATCAAAATCCGAAACCAATTCTTACTTTGATGAGTTTGAAATCATTGGAAAATGAGTTGCCCAAAGATCAATTTTTGAGAATACATCGTTCTTTTATCATCAATCTCGAGAAAATTGAAGCTGTTGAACGAAGCCAAGTTCTAATTGCCAAGCGACGAATCACCATTTCAGAACAATACAAACCCGATTTCTTGTGTTATGTTAGTCGCAATTCATTGCTATAATTATAAGCCTTTTAGGAATATTAGGAAATTATTCAATTTTGTGTTTGACAAACCATCTGTTTTCTAACGTAAGGTTTAAGGTAATTAAATGGTATTTTTCTTTTACCATTTGATTTTGAATATGACCTCTTAGTCCATATGTGTAAGCTATATTTAAATTGGAGAAGGTTTGATTATTTAGTGGAATACCCAAACCAAGGGTAAAGTTCTGATTGGCCACATTAGAATCATTGATTCTTAAATAGCCGGTATCATAAGTGTAACCCATGCGATATTTTATTTTTTGATAGTATGAATCAGATTGAACTTTGTACAAAAATTCAGCTCCAATATTGTATATATTTTGATCCTGATAAGTACCCAATTTATCTTGTTGATGGGTAGAAGACCAAAATTTCTTGTAATAATCGGCGTTAAAAGTCAGTTTTTTATCCAAAAGAGAATAACTCATACCACCCCCTATTTCCATGGGCAATTCAAAATTGGAAGTTTCCATGTCTACCCCATCTTCCAATATAATTTCTATCCCATCAACTTGTTTAGTTATGTCTCGAGTCATACTACCTCTTAATTGGGAAGGGAATTGGATTACTGAGCCAATAGAAAAATTATCAGAAGGTTGAAACTGTAATCCTAGTCCCAATTTAATTCCTTTGTAAAATCTGTTTTTTTCCATGTAAAAATAACTGGAAGATACTTGTAAGTATTCTGTTTCATGCACATTTCCAAAAAGAAAAGAAGTACTCAGCCCAATTCGTAAAGGTTTGATTATTTCGTATCCTACATTCCATTTCAAATCATTTAAACCGCCATAGCCATTTACATTAGAAAAATATGTTTCCTGAGAACCTTCTATATTACTCTCTATTCCCGAAAGCGTATAACCCACACTAGAATAAGGTAATAAGGTTAAACCCATACCCAATTTATCAGTTACTGAAAAGCCAATTGCCAAATCTGAAAAGTTGAAATCTATTGTACGATCACTACTACGTTGATTTTGATAGGAATTGATGCCTCCTTTTGCCCCTACGTCAAATAAAAAACTGTTTTTATTTAGTAAAGCATAAGAAGCTGGATTTAACGGATTTATTTCATTGGAAGAAGCATATCCCAATCCCGCACCCGACAACCCATTCCATTTGCCTATAAGAACATTATTGTGTATCCCCAATCCATAAAGTGAATAGGGTGAACTGGTCAAACTTTCACTTTGACTCCATAAATTGGGTATTTGTGACAAGACAAATAGTATAAAAAGGACTGTTTTATTCATAAGTAACTATTGTTAATTCTAAGTAGGTTTTGATTTCAGAAGTATTTCTGGTATTGAAAACTACTCTGTCGGTTGTCGTGTTGAGATTCACTGGTTTGAGGATAAAAGCAGTACCATCTTCATAATCCGATTGCAACAATCCTTCAATATATATTCCCATATCTACCGTATAATAGATGTTCTGAAATTCAGAATTTTCAGTATTTAAATTGGCCATTAATACATTGCCGGCTGTATCGTACATTTGACTTCCCAAGTAGTTTTTTCGATTTACTTGATAGATTTCAAAGGTTTCGGGAAGAGGTTGCCAGGTAGAATAGGTGCCAAGTTTTGGATTTAAGTATAATTTTGCGTCCAAAACGCTAACTTGTCCAGGAATATCATAGATATCTTTGAGATATGGGAATTCAATCTTGGTGACAATACCGATACCTGATTGAATAAATGCCAACTTGTTTGCATCCACATCCGATAGGGTTATGCTTTGATTGGATAGAATTGCCAAATCAGTACCATTTCGATCTGAAACAATTCGGTTGAAGAACTTGGCTGGTGTACTAGTTACATCCATTTTCATATCGTAGTGATAGCTTACCATTTCTCCAGCTTCTTCTAAAGAGTAGTATATTCGTAACATACTTTCAGAAGTAGCATTTGAAAACCCTAGAATACAGCTGTTGTCATTTTCATCAGCTTCTATTTGTATTCCTTTTAAGAATTCTAAGAATTCATCCTCTGTATTAATCTCGTTGTCTTGTATTTTTTCGAAAATTTGATAACCAAACGATGGAGATAGTTTAATATGTAATGAATCTGCTTCGGTAAGAGGTCTTGGAAGGAAAGTTTTACTTCCCAAAGGTTGAGAATAGGTTGTTAAAGACGATGTGGTGTAAAAATAATCTTCTTCAGGTTTTACATTTTCAGATATTCTTCTGACATGATAAGTACAAGGCTGTAAGGTGTCATTGATATAGTAATCATCATATTTTAATACCATACAAATACTATCAAAAACAGCGTCATCATCAATAGCAAAACTTGTAGGTTGTAATTCAAAAAACCCAGATGCTTTTATTTTCCCAAAAATAGGATCATTGTATTGTCCAATCAAAATTCTAGAAGCATTAGAAGTAATCAAACTGTCAAATTTGAAGGTGGAAAATTGAACAGTTAATGTGTCGATTTTAATGACTTTTAAATTTGAATTGGTTTCTTCGTCACCCACAATCAAACCATCATCTGTTAGATTTTGGCAAGCACTTAGACTTATTGCCAATAGAATTACAAACAAAGCGATTTGTGTAGAAAATAAAAACACTTTGGTTCCTAGAAGTCGTTTATTGTTATTATGAAAATTCATATATTATTTATTAATCAATGTGTTGAAAACTAATTAATTAATTAATGGAGTATTGCTTTATTTAAATATTAGAATGTGATCCATTGATTGTCAAAACTATTCTGAATATTACATCCTAGTTTGTCAATTCGCTTAAACGCCTTTTTCACTATACCAAATCATCAAATACATCGATAATGAATCAGAAAGCACTTGCCATATATAAAATTAGTTCATTCGTAGTCAAAATATACTTAAAGATATATTTGTGTGTATATTAAGATAAGCAGCAGTTAGATTTGCACCTGTTAATTTCAAGTATTCAATGGATAAATAGTAAATGTGAATACCGTTTTAATCTTTATAATAAATATTAATATGTTACTTAAAAATTCTAAGTTATTGTTTAAAACACTTTTTATATTGGGAAGTGTTTCTTTATTATTTGTTTCTTGTACCGAAGAAGACGATGAAGATTTGATTGGAAACTGGATAAATAGATCTGTTTTTGATGGTACTCCTAGGAGTAGTGCTGCTTATTTTTCAATTGGGAGTAAAGGCTATGTAGGTTTGGGTTATGATGGAGAAGATTATAGATCAGATTTTTGGGAATACAATATGGATGGAGATTATTGGACACAAAAGGCGGATTTTCCTGGTGTAGCTCGTTCTTCAGCTACTGGAATGGCTATTAATGAATTGGGTTACATTGGATCTGGTTATGATGGATTGAACAATTTGGGGGATTTTTACCAATACAATCCATCTTCCAATACTTGGACTCAAATAGCAGATTTTCCCGAAAATGCAAGACGTGGAGCCGTTGCTTTTGGGGTAAATGGGTTTGGGTATTTCGGAACTGGATTTGACGGAGATAATTATCGTAAAGACTTTTGGAAGTACAATCCTGCTACCAATACGTGGAGTGAGCAATCTGGATTTGGAGGGAATAAAAGAAAAGATGCTAGTACTTTTACAATAGGTTCAAATGTATACATTGGTGGAGGTGTTTCCAATGGAACCCTTTTAACCGATTTTTGGGTTTTGAATACAAATACCGGAACTTTTACCAAACTCTTAAATTTGAATGTCGAAGATGATTATAATGTAATCCGTTCCAATGCAGTTGGATTTTCATTAGACGGAAAAGGATATTTTGCCTGTGGATATGCTGCTGGTTCAGTATCAACGGTTTGGGAATACAATCCTATTGATGATACTTGGGAAGAGAAAACAGCATTTGAAGGAACTACACGACAAGATCCGATTGTATTGACTAACGGAACGCAGGCATTTGTGGGTATGGGTAGAAGTGGAACTTTGTACCTTGACGACTTTGATGAGTTTTATCCAAATGCTGAATATGATGATGAAGATTAATTTTTTTTGTTTAATTATAAACCCAAAAATAGAGATGACTTAGGTTGTCTCTATTTTTACTTTGAGACACAATCAACTCTAAATTCAATTTTTTTCAAATGAGTCGTTTAACTATAATTACATTATTTACTTTCTCGATATTGTTTATTTCATGTACTGAAAACTACAACTATAAAAATACGTTTGAAAAATCTTTCACTTTAAAGGTGTTTCAAATCAACAAGGGTTATGGATATGCCATTTATTTTAATGATAGTTTGCAAATCAAACAAGAATTTATTCCGGGAATTTCAGGTAACCATTTTTTTAAAACGCGTGATCAAGCTCAAAAAATAGGTGCGTTAGTGATTGCTAAAATATCAAATGGTGAAGATCCAACCATTTTTAAAGAGGAATTACTTAGAAAAAAAATTGATTTAAAATAAAAAAGTCGTTCGGAAATATTCCAGAACGACTTTTTGGTTTGTTTGGTAACCAACCAAACAAATTAACCAACTAAAACCTAAGATTTAAACCACTGTAGAGACCTACAGAATAGGGTTTGAATGCGTTTGTATTGTTAAGTGTATGGGTTTGAATTTTAAACATAGGAACCAAGTTAAAATTCACATTTTTATATACTTTATATTCAAGCTCAACACCTAAATTACCTGAAAAGTTTAACGAATTTAGGTTGGATGCTTCTCCAACTTTATTTGTAAAATCGGAGGTTTCTACATAGATTTCATTTTTATTGAGCAACAGTGTACTAAATCCACCTATAATATTGATTCC
The DNA here is from genome assembly GCA_020854235.1 of Flavobacteriaceae bacterium. Taxonomy (GTDB): domain Bacteria; phylum Bacteroidota; class Bacteroidia; order Flavobacteriales; family Flavobacteriaceae. The sequence continues at coordinate 52,921 of JADZFW010000084.1, read as the reverse complement.
CAAATCATCATCTGCATTTAAACGATATTTAGCTTCTAAAGGGATTTCAATATAACCGTAAACTTGAGTTAAATTTCCTTTTTCGGTTAGGTCACTAGATTTACTGAAAGTAGAAGGATTCGTTGAAATGGTACTAATCAAGGATTTAGTATCGTCATAATTGATGTTGGAAAATCGTGAAATAGGGTTGTTTGACGCTAGATAAATATCATTAGTACTGTATGCAAAATCTACAATATGTACACCCGATTGAATAGAAAATCGCTTGTTGAATTGATAAGCAACTTGTACACCATATGCAGTCGAGATTTTACCTTGTTTTTCATTTGCATCCATTTGTGAATCGAGTGCTGAGGCATCTTTGTTGAAGCTACTTAAATAAACAGGTGCCGCAACTGTTGATACACTCCAACCTTTATCTGGATTTGCATCCGAATTTGATAAAGCTTCTGTTTCTGTTAGAGATTCAGTTCCAGAATGGTTTTTACTTGAAAAAAGCACCTCTTTTTTATTTGATTTTCCTAAAACAAAATCTTTAGACTGATTATCTACTTTAAAAGGATTATTTGATTTAAGTATAGGAAACTTAAGATTAGTTTTAGAATTGGAACTTATCGAATTTGTTTCAAAACTGTCATGATTATTTCCCTTGTTGATAGGGACGGAAAGCATGTTTTTCAAATTAAAATCGACGTCTGCAGTAGTTCCAGTTTCTGCTTGAGGTTTTAATGGTGTGGAATTTTCATTATCTACCACTGAGTTTTGTTCATTAGTTGGAGATAAAAATGAATTAAAAGGATTGTTAAATACAAATAAAAGAGTTAAACCGACTGCAATACCACTGAACCAAATCCACATATTGCGTTGGTTGGTAACAGGTTTTGGATTCATATTATTTTCAATATGATTCCAAACTATTTCAGGAGGCAGCGATTCAAAATCTCTGAATTTTTCCTGAAATAAACGATCTATATTTTTATAATCTTTCATTTTATTATTGAAATGCTCTTAAAAATCCCGACTCTTGTTGCCTACTTTCTATTTTTTCTTTCAGAATAGCTCTTGCTCGACTTAAATTTGATTTTGAAGTTCCTTCACTTATTTTTAATTCTTTAGAAATTTCTTTATGTGAGTAACCGTCCAAAACGTATAAGTTAAAAACCAAACGATATTGATTGGGTAATTCCTGAATCAGTTTTAGTAGATAATCCAACGAAATATCATCTTCTTCGACTTCAACCATTACCTCTTCTTCATCTACAAAATCATAAACCACATTGAGTACATTTTTGTCCCTATATTTTTGAAGCGCAGTGTTGATTACAATCCGCTTCATCCATCCTTCAAATGACCCTTTATTCTTAAACTGAGATATTTTATCGTAAATCTGAATAAATCCGTCTTGTAAATTATCTTCAGCCTCTTCTTTGTTTTTTGAATACTTCAAACAGAGCGCAAACATCTTGCCGGCAAAAAGCCGATATAATTGTTCTTGTGCAACAGGTTCTTTATTTGCACATCCCAATATGAGTTTATCTAAACTCATCAAGACTTGGTTTTAGTGGTTAGTTGGTTCAAAAAATGCTTCTACATGGTCTTCAAAGTTACAAAAAATATAGTCTTATTTGGGTTAAATTTTTGGGCAAAATCATTTTGTCTGATTTTCTATTACATAGATAAAAAATTTGAGTTTTGGTTGCGTTGAAAACGATTATCTTTGCACCAAATGAATCAAAATCATCTCATAAAAACCTATTCGGAAAAAGAGTTTGTTCAAACTGCTCTGAATCTATTTCGTTTTCAAGCCAAAAACACGCTTGTTTACAAGGATTTTTTAACACAGATCCAATGTAATCCAGAACATGTGAACGCCTTGGAACAAATTCCTTTTTTACCCATTTCTTTTTTTAAAACACATCAAGTCATTCATAAATCTGCTAAATCTCAACTTACTTTTTTAAGTAGTGGAACGACTCAAACCAATAGAAGCAAACATCTGATTGTATCACCTCTATTATATGAAAAGAGTTTTCTACTTGGATTTGAAATGTTTTTTGGAAGTATAAAGGATTTTACCATTTTGGCTTTGTTGCCTTCTTATTTGGAACAAAAAAATTCTTCATTGGTTTATATGGTTAATCACCTAATCCAAGCAACAGAACACAGTGACAGTGGGTTTTACCTTCATAATTATTTGGAATTGATTGAAAAGTTGAACTACTTGGAAAAAGCTGGACGTAAAACCATATTGATTGGGGTAACGTATGCATTACTTGATTTACTAGATTTGAAGCAGTTCGAATTGAAACATACATTGGTTATGGAAACAGGTGGCATGAAAGGACGTCGTCAGGAAATGATAAAAGAGGAATTGCACCAAACATTAAAGTCCGGTTTTGGTGTGAATACTATATATTCGGAATATGGAATGACCGAACTTTTGAGCCAAGCCTATTCCATGGGTTCTACGTATTTTAAACCCAGTCCATGGATGAAAGTATTGATAAGGGAAGTAGAAGATCCGTTTGCTTTTTTGCCAAACGAAAGTTCAGGAGGTATCAATATAATTGATTTAGCCAATGTGTTTTCGTGTTCTTTTATTGAAACTCAAGATTTGGGAAAAACACATGCCGATGGCACTTTTGAAGTGTTGGGTCGTTTTGATCACTCCGACATTCGAGGTTGTAATCTTATGATGGGTTCATGATGCTCAAATTTTCACATAATTTTTTGAATTAAATACTGTATTTTGGTGGCTTTAAAAATATGTTTTAAGCCATGCAAAGATTTGCCTTGTTTCTTTCTTTCATTTTTCATTTTTCATTGCTCTCTTTTTATGCACAAGAATCGCGTTTGGTTCCTGCTTATTCTACGTATTGGCAACAAAAAGTAGATTATACAATGGATATTGACATGGATGTCAATACCTATCAATATATTGGAAAACAAAAATTGGTGTACACCAATAATTCACCCGATTTACTGAATAAGGTATATTATCACTTGTATTTTAACGCGTTCCAACCTGAATCGGAAATGAATGCTCGTCTACAATCTATTGCTGATCCTGACGAAAGAATGGTTTTTGTCTCTGGAGACAGAAAGAATAGGGTTTACCAAAGTAAGATTTCAAAACTAAAACCTGAAGAATCGGGTTTTATTAAAATTAACTCATTAACTCACAATGGTAAAAGTGTTAATTATGAAATTGAAGGGACTGTTATGGAGGTGACTTTAGACACTCCAATACCTTCCGGAGGAACGGCAGTTTTTGAACTGAATTTCAAAGGTCAAGTTCCAAATATGATACGCAGAGCCGGTAGAAATAATACTGAAGGGGTCGAATTATCAATGGCACAATGGTATCCCAAAATGGCGGCTTATGATGTAGAAGGATGGCATACAGATCCATATATTTCAAGAGAGTTTTATGGTGTTTGGGGTGATTTTGACGTCACGATTCATATTGATAAATCCTATATTTTAGGAGGTACCGGGTATCTCATCAATGCTCAAGAAGTGGGATGTGGTTATGAAAATAAAGCATTACCTATGCAATTGCCTAAGGGTGATCAACTTACATGGCATTTTAAAGCACCTCATGTTCACGATTTTACTTGGGCAGCTGATAAAGAGTACGTTCATGATAGTTTTCAAGTTCAAAATGGTCCAATCCTTCATTTTTTGTATAAAAAAAACAATAACACTCAAAAATATTGGAAAGATATTCAGCCTTATGCTGCCCAGATCATGGCATTTTATGAAGGATATGTAGGGAAGTATCCTTATCAACAATATTCTATCATTCAAGGAGGAGATGGAGGCATGGAATACGGAATGTGTACTTTGGTTCATGGAGGTAATAATTTGAACGGTATGATTGGCTTATTAGCACATGAAATGGCTCATGCTTGGTTTCAATTTGCACTGGCTACAAATGAAAGCAAACATCCATGGATGGATGAAGGATTTGCATCCTATGTTGAAACACTTGCTTTACAAGAAATCCTAAAAAAAAGAGATTTTTTTCCATTTGAAGACACCTATGCCGGTTATTTTTATATGGCAACATCAGGAAATGAAGAGCCATTGACCACTCATGCAGATCATTATTATACAAATACATCTTATAGTATTAATGCTTATTACAAAGGAAGTGTGTTCTTGGCGCAACTTTCCTATATTATAGGTAATGAAGCTCTTAAAAAAACAATTCAGGAGTATTATGTACAATGGGGTGGTAAGAATCCGGGACCGAATGATTTTATCAGGATTGCTGAAAAAGTGAGTGGTATTCATTTGGATTGGTATTTAAATGAATTTGTCGAAACTACACACGTGATTAATTATGCAGTTAAGTCGGTTCAAAATCAAGAGATTGTTTTAGAAAGATTAGGCACTATGCCAATGCCTATAGATTTAGAAGTGTTTTATGAAGACGGAAGTAAAGAACAGTTCTATATTCCACTAAATTTAATGCGAGGAGAAAAAAAAACATCGGCTACTATACTGAAAGACTGGGGTTGGGGATTTCCGACTTATAAGATTGAAACAACCAAAAAAGTAAAAATGGTGCACATTGATCCCAGTCTTTATATGGCTGATATTGATAAAGAGAACAACTTATGGGGAAAATGATTATTTCTTAAAAATTTTAGAGAAAATGGATTTGTTTTCTTGCAGGATGGGCTGTTGGGAGGTAGGAGAACTTGCAAAAGGTTTTGCAATATTACCGTAATTGAGGATCATTGACCTATTGTAATCATTAAAAGACATCCCATTTTCTTCATTAAAACCATCAAAGTATGTTTTGGCAACTTTAGCACCTGAATGTTGTTCAATTTTGAGTAATTTTTGATAAAAATTTTCAATTTCAGAAAGTACAGGTCTTGGAGCTGCTTTTCTGCTACTTACAAATGAAATGAGATTATTGTCATTGTCTTTTTTAAATTCAAAATCGGTGAAAAACCAATAATACCTGCCGTCTCTTGCTTGATCTTTAATGATAACATTGATGTTTTTACCTTCTTTGACATGTTCCATAACATGATTGAAGATCGTCAATGGTAATTCGGAATGTTTCAAAGTTTCAATACCATTACCTACCACTTCATGAACTTCAAAACCACTGATTTCCACATAATAATCATTGACGTATTCAATTAAACCATTTGTGTTAAACTTGCAAAGCATGGCTCTATTGGGGTCAAGTCTGATCTCACGGTCAATAGGGATAAAGTTTAGGTCATTTGTTGGCATAAAATCTCAATAAGGGTTGTATTTCTAGCAAAAATAAAAATATATTTAGATTATTTTTCTTTTTGGAATACAAATTGACTTCAGATTGATATCGATACTTCGGTAAAACAGGCATAACGGTTACAACTATTTCTTACACAAACTATTGACAAAATCAACTTATTTACTCAAAAGACGATTCATAAAACCTTTTTTTTCATTTATTGAAATTGAGGTAGCTGTTTGCACTTCAAAATACTGATTCAATTCGTTTTCTGTTACCCCTAGGATCCTCATAATAAATTGATGATAAGTGATCTTTTTTTCTTCCAATAAACCTAAAAAGTAGTTTAAAGCTACTTGCATATTTTGTTTTTGTTCGATACTTTTTAAAGTGTTATATAGCTTTTCAATTTCGATTACAGCATCTTTGGGAGCCGCTTTTCTTCTAGAATAGTAAGAAACAATCTCATTGTTTTCATTGTATTTGAATTCAAAATTGGTTAGAACCCAATAATACTTTCCATCTTTGGACATGTTTTTTACGATGGCATGAATATTTTCACCTTTTTGAATGGTATCCCATAAAAATTTAAAAATAGTTTTAGGCATGTCGGGATGTCTTACAACATTATGGGGTTCGCCCATCAAATCATGTTGTTCATATCCCGATATTTCCATAAAATAATCGTTAGCATATTCAATAATCCCTTTGGCATTGGTCTTTGACATAATTATTTTAGAAGGATCCAATAATATTTCGCGATTGTTGGGGATAGGTTTTGAATTTCTTTTATGAATCGAACTAACTTCCGACTGCACATTAATAGTGTTTACTTCACTAAAATAATTGTTTAAAGTTTTTTCATCTGTTCCGAGAATATTTAATATGAATTCATCATAAGTCATATTTTTATCCTCAAGTAAACCTTTGAAATACTGTTCGGCTATTTCAGGTTTTTGTTCCTTTTCGATAGATAAAAGTATTTTATAATAAGGTTCAATACGTTTTACAGCACTAGAAGGTGAAGCTTTTCGGTATGAAAAGTAAGAATCAACCTTTCCATTTTCATCGTATTTAGGGTCAATGCGTGCTATAACCCAATAATATCCGCCTGTCTTGGTAAAGTTTTTTACTAAAGCGTACAATCCTTCTCCTCTTTTCAAGCGATCCCACATGATTTTGAAAACGAGTTTGGGCATGTCGGGATGTCTGATGATATTGTGAGGTTGTCCCATCAATTCCTCTTTTGTATACCCACTTACTTCTACAAAATAATCGTTAGAATACTGAATGATTCCTTTTAAATCTGTTTTGGACATTATGGTTTTTGAGGGGTCTAGTGGCGTTTGAATATCATTGGGGATAGGTTTGTTTGTTTTACTAATTATTTGAGTTGTGTTTGGATTTTTGTTTACATCCAAGCTGGCTTTAACATTTTTCCAATCTGAACCCAATAAGTTTTGAATAAAAGTTTCATAATTAAGGTTCAGTTCTTCAAGTAAACCATTGAAATATTTTTCTGAAACAGTTACCGGATTACTGGTTTCAATTTCTAATAATATTTTATAGTATTCCTCAACTTTTAATGCCGTCTCAGCAGGTATTCCTCTTCGATTTGACACATATGAAATGATGTCTCCATTGGCGTCAGTTTTGGCATCTACTTTTGCAATAACCCAATAAAACTGACCTTTTTTAGTCAAATTTTTAACGAAAGCATACATACTTTCACCCTTTTGAATATGATCCCAAAGCAACTTAAATATTACTTTTGGCATTTCGGGATGGCGGATAATGTTATGGTCTTGTCCCATTAATTCTGCTCTACTGTAACCACTTATTTCGACAAAATAATCATTGGCAAATTCAATGACTCCTTTAGGGTCAGTTTTTGACATAATGATGCGATTGGGGTCCGGAAAGATTTGTTGGATGGAAGGGTTGGTTGGTTCTAAATTATTCATTAAAATTTTTGAATAAACTAGAGGGGAAGGATTATTACTAATTACTCCATGAATTACATTATATTTCCACAGGAATTTCATGCATGGTCATTTGATTCCTTTATTTATGGTTGAATTTTTAAGAAAAAAGTCGGCCTAAAACACCCTTTTTTCTTTCTTCAATTGCTTGTGGAACAAACTTTTGATCAGTAAAATATTCTGAAAGTTGTTGTTGATTGACCTCGAGAATACTTAAAATAAACTGATTATAAGTCATGTTTTTTTCTTCTAGCATTCCCATGAAATAATTGAGAGCGGTCTGCATATCTTGTTTATTCTCGATAGATTTAAGGATGTAATACAGTCTGTCGATTTCGTATATGGCATTTCTAGGAGCAGCTTTTCTACGGGCATAATAGGAAATTACATTGCCTTCAACATCTTTCTTGATTTCAAAATTGGTTAAAACCCAATAATATCGACCATCTTTAGCCATGTTTTTTACAAATGCATGTATGTTTTGTCCTTTTTGAATACTATCCCACATCAATTTAAATATGGTTTTAGGCATATCTGGGTGACGAATGATGTTGTGGGCTTGACCCATTAATTCGAATTCTTCATATCCCGAAATTTCCATAAAATACTCATTTGCATATTCAATAATACCCCGAGTATCCGTTTTAGACATAATGGTTTTGGTAGGATCCAAATTGATTTCTTTATCCACAGGAAATGGTTTTTTACGATTAACAGATTGATTTAATAAATCATTTTGTTCAATCTTTTCATTTTCGTTATAGGAAGTAACTTGGAAATTATCCATAAGATTATCAATCATCACTTTTTCTGACAATGAATTTAATTCGTTAAAATAAGACATTTTTTATTTTTTTGGGTTTAAAAAATGCTAGGACTCTTGAAGGAAGTAATTTTTAGCAAAAGTATAAAAAAAATCAAACGAGGGCACATCTTTAGTGCCTTTTTATTAATTTGATGTCAAAATGACCCCAAAAAAACAATTAGTTAAAAAAAATGAATGCTCAACCGCTGAATAAAAAACGTGAATTAATCTAAATCTATATCAAATTGAGTCAATTCTTTAAATTGTTGTAATCGTATTTGAATTTCTTCTCGTGTAAGTACTTCCATGCGTTGTGTTCCAAATTTTTCAACACAAAACGAAGCCAGATTAGAACCTACAATAACTGCTCTTTTCATATTATCAAATGAAACGTCATGCGTTCCTGTAAGGTATCCTATAAATCCACCGGCAAATGTATCGCCAGCTCCGGTAGGGTCAAATACTTCTTCCAATGGTAAGGCTGGGGCAAAAAAGGCCGTGCCGTTGTGAAATAATAAAGCACCGTGTTCTCCTTTTTTAATCACTACAAATTCAGGCCCCATGACATGAATTTTGTGTGCTGCTTTTACCAGAGAATATTCACCACTCAATTGGCGTGCTTCTTCGTCGTTAATGGTTATAACATCTACTTTTCCAATTACTTGCATCAACTCATCCCAAGCATTATTCATCCAAAAGTTCATGGTGTCCAAGACCACCAATTTGGGTTTTACGGGAATTTGATTGATAACCGACATTTGCACAGCCGGATGTAAATTACCCAACATTAAAAAATCGGGAGAAGTGAAAGATTGAGGAACTTTGGGATTGAAATCAGCTAGGACATTCAATTCGGTTGCCAAGGTATCACGGGTATTCAAATCATTGTGGTATTTTCCTGCCCAAAAAAAGGTTTTGCCGTTTTCTATAATTTCAATGCCTTCGGTATTGATATTTTTTTGGTTTAAATAGGCTAAATATTCTTTTGGAAAATCGCCTCCGACTACTGATACGATAGCGCTTTCAATATCAAATTGGGAAGCAGCCAATGCAATATAGGTGCCTGCTCCTCCAATAATTTTATCTGTTTTTCCAAATGGAGTCTCAATAGCATCAAAAGCTACGGTTCCTACTATTAAAAGTTTGCTCATGCGGTAATAATTGGTTTAATTTGCAAAGGTATGAAAATGTTTAAAGTTTAAGATTTAAAGTTTAAAGTAAAAAAGCAATATGAGTTCTAAATTCAGACATGCTTCAAAAATTACAATTATGCAAATACAAGATATACAACAGGAAATAATCGATGAGTTTGAATTTCTAGAAGATTGGATGCAGAAATACGAGCATCTTATCGAATTGGGAAAAAATCTACCAATTATTGATGAAGCACACAAAACTGAAGACAATCTCATCAGTGGTTGCCAATCTAAAGTTTGGATTTTTGCTGAAAAACATGCTGAAAAACTCGTCTATACTGCCGATAGTGATGCAATTTTAACCAAAGGTGTTGTCGCTTTATTGTTGAGAGTTTTTTCAAATCAAACCGCGCAAGCCATCTTGGAAGCCAACACAGATTTCATTGATCAAATAGGACTTAAGGAACATTTATCTCCTACACGTGCCAATGGTTTGTTGTCCATGGTGAAACAAATAAAATTGTATGCTTTGGCTTTTTCAAAATAACTTTAAAGGTTTATTTTTGACTATTGAGTTGCTTTTTTAAAATGGTTTTATTTTTTAAAATTTTATAAAAAAATATTATTGTTAAACTAAAATCTAAATCTAAAATTCGCATATCTTTGCCCTTATTTAGAATCAATATAAAATGGATATCGTCAGTCAAGAAATATTAACTACCCGTATCATAGAAACCTTAAAAACTATATATGACCCCGAAATTCCGGTGGATATTTATGAATTAGGTTTAATTTATGATGTATTTGTAAAAAATGAAAATAGAGCTGTCAAAATTGTCATGACGCTTACTACTCCCAACTGTCCTGTAGCCGAATCATTGCCGCAGGAAGTTGAAGATAGAATTAAAGCAATTGATGGTATTGATGAAGTGGTATTAGAATTAACTTTTGATCCGCCTTGGCATCAGGATTTAATGAGTGAAGAAGCCAAATTGGCTTTAGGCTTCTTATAATAATCACAGTACTTACAATTATTTTAATGTGGTTTTAAAAATTGGTTGATAACTGATTTTGGAATCACATTATTTTTTGGATCAATTTGTTGAAAATAGGATTTTTTTAAATTTCAACAGGCTTTTTCATTGTAAAAATTCAGTGAAAACACGGTTGCAAATTCAGGCTTTTTCCTGTATCATCTGACTGAGATTCATCGGTTATTTGTGACATCAAAACTAAATAGTATGTCACGAACAATTAAATCTTCAGCATTATTTGTCGGAATTGGAATTATTTTATTTCTATTCATCAGTTCAGTTACGCCAAACCATCCTAAACCCGTAGATGAAAGAAAGATGGTAGAAATGATTTTGGCAGAATACGATAACGAAATGGCTTATGGCAATCCCAACATCAATGTGGATGTTTTTATAGACCAAGTCCTTATCGAATCTCTAAAAAAAAATAATCAGTAATTTCAGTATTTTTTTGTCAAACAAGCATTTTTATCGAACTTTACACCCGTTAGAGTAGATATTTATGCAAAAAACTTCACAACAGTTTGACAACATCATCAGCCAATGCCGCAGTCTTTTTATTAAAAAAATGACTGATTACGGTAGCGCTTGGCGTATTTTGAGAATTCCATCACTTACCGACCAAATCTTTATCAAAGCCCAACGCATCCGAATGATGCAAGAACAAAGTGTGCGTAAAATTGATGAAGATGAAATCCCTGAATTCATTGGCATTATCAATTATTCCATTATGGCCTTGATCCAATTGGAAAATGGAGTAGTCGATCAGCCTGATCTCAACACTTCGGAAGCGACTATCCTTTATGATAAAGCTGTTGCCGAAACCAAATTCTTGATGGAAAATAAAAATCACGATTATGGCGAGGCTTGGCGTGAAATGCGGGTTAGTTCTTTGACCGATTTGATTTTACAAAAATTATTGAGGGTCAAACAAATTGAAGACAACCAAGGAAAAACATTGGTTTCGGAAGGTGTAGATGCCAATTATCAAGACATTATCAATTATGCCATTTTTGCATTAATCCAAATTCAAGAATCCAAAACAGTTTAAAAAACGCAATTTATAAACTCATTTTTATGAAAATTGTAACCCATATCATTCGTTTTCTAGTTGCCGCTACGTTTATTTTTTCTGGTTTTGTCAAAATGGTAGATCCTATTGGCTCTGATATTAAAATGAAAGAATATTTGTCTCCGGATGTTTTAAATATACCATCTTTAATTCCCTATACCTTGGCATTGGCTATTTTACTTATTTTGGCAGAATGGCTTTTGGGATTCATGTTATTACTGGGCTATAAACCTAAATTGACTTTGGTGGGCATTACTCTTTTGATGATTGTCTTTTTATATTTGACTTGGTATTCAGCTTATTACAACAAAGTGACCGATTGTGGTTGTTTTGGAGAAGCTGTTAAATTGGGAACATGGGAGACGTTTTATAAGAATGTAGTTTTAATTGTACTCATTGCATTTTTATGGATTAGAGTGAAAGACATCTCACCATTGTTTCACAAATGGGTTGCTATTTGGGGCTCATTTTCAGCATTACTAGTCGGTCTTTTTATCAGTTATTACGTTTTGATACATTTACCAATTATAGATTTTACACCCTATAAAGTAGGTGCTAATATACCTGAAGGTATGGCTTATAAAGATGGCGTAGAGATTCCACCTATTCACGATTTTATTTTCGAAAATGAAACCGATAATTTGACCGATACAATTCTACAATCGGATAAAGTAATGTTGATTATTTCAGTTAATTTAGCTGAAAGTAACTTGGAAAGTTTTAAAGAAATAAAGGTTTTGACAGACAAAGCCGTTCAAAAAGGCTATAAAGTATTTGCACTTTCTGCTTCCAGCATGGAAGATTTTCAATTTTTGAAAGAAAAATATTCCTTAAATTTTGAAATGCTTTGGGGTGATGGTACTACACTCAAAACCATGATCAGAGCCAATCCTGGCATCATGACCCTTGAAAAAGGGGTAATAAAAGGAAAATGGAATGTTACAGATATTCAAAAAGTGAAAATTTAAATGCTAATTACATTCTATTTTCTATTATCAATTTTCAAATCTTATATTTGCCGAAAATATTTAAAACATGACAAATTTTGTAGAAGAATTGCGTTGGAGAGGATTGATTCACGATATGATCCCCGAAACGGAAACATATCTTAAAGAAAATATTACTGCCGGTTATATTGGATTTGATCCTACCGCTGATTCTTTGCATATTGGGAGTTTGGTGCAAATTCTAGTATTGATGCATTTTCAACGTTCTGGACACAAACCTATCGCTTTGGTAGGTGGTGCTACAGGTATGGTAGGTGATCCATCGGGAAAATCTCAAGAGCGCAATCTATTGGACGAAGCTACATTAAATAAAAATGTTGTTGGTGTAAAAGCACAATTGGCTCGTTTTCTCGATTTCAATGCTGAACATACCAATGCTGCAGTTTTGGTCAATAATTACGATTGGATGAAATCATTTACTTTGATTGATTTTGTTAGAGATATTGGCAAGCATATCACAGTAAACTACATGATGGCCAAGGATTCTGTCAAAAAACGATTGGGCGAAGACGCTAAAGAAGGAATGAGTTTTACAGAATTTACGTATCAGTTATTTCAAGGATATGATTTTTTGTATCTCTATGAAAACTTCAATTGCCGCATTCAAATGGGTGGTTCCGACCAATGGGGAAATATCACCACAGGTACAGAATTGGTTCGCAGAAAAGCACAAGGCAAAGCGTACGCAATTACCGTTCCCTTGGTAACCAAAGCCGATGGAACAAAATTTGGCAAAACAGAAGGCGGCAATGTATGGTTGGACGCAGAACGAACTTCTCCTTACAAATTTTACCAATATTGGCTCAACACAAGTGATGAAGATGCCGAAAAATACATCAAAATTTTTACTTTTTTGGATCAAAATACAGTAGAAACTTTGATAACTCAACACAAAGAACAACCGCATTTGCGTATTCTACAACGCAGAATAGGTGAGGAAGTGACTGTCTTGGTTCACGGATTGGAAGCCTATGAAAATGCTGTAAAAGCTTCTGAAGTATTGTTTGGTAAATCCACCACTGATGATTTGTTGACTTTGGATGAGCAAACTTTCTTGGATGTGTTTGAAGGCGTTCCTCAAGCGGAAATTTCAAAATCAGATTTACAAGATGGATTGGATATTGTTTTAGCTTTTAATGAAAAAACAGGGTTTTTAAAATCAAATGGAGAAGTGAGGCGAGCATTGGCTGAAAATTCAATTTCAGTCAATAAAAACAAAGTTACCGAAGGATTTAAAATAACTCATAAGGATTTGATTGCCGATAATTATGTGCTTTTACAGAGAGGTAAAAAACAATATTTTATTTTGAAGGTAAAATAATTGTCATTTTATAAATGATATTTTTAAACACATTTTACGCGTTAAAATGTGTTTTTTGCATTAGTATTAAAAGGAAATGTTTAAAAATTCAATAATATTTGTTTAAGTCCGTTTTTTTGTTGACGTTTGTCCTATGTTTCACATCCGCAACTATATAATCTTCATTGTACTGATGTTTGCTTCAGTATTCCATGCATTTGCTCAAAATGAAGCTTTAGCTCAGGAATATTTTGATAAAGGAGAATATGAAAAAGCCGAGAATTTGTATCAAAGTTTATGGGAAAAGCAACCTAACAATTTTTTTCTTCTCGACAAATTGATTCAATGCCAACAATCTTTGCAAAAATATGATGAAGTTGAACAAATGATCCTCAAGCAATTGGAATTAATGAGTCAAAGGAATGGAGATAATCCTTTGGAATATTTACATGTAGAATTGGGATTTAACTATGAAGTGCAAGATCAACTAGAAGAGGCTAAAGTATACTACGACAAGGCATTAAATTACGTGCTATCAAAACCTAACAATGGTTATCAAATTGCTAAAAGTTTTCAAGATCATCAAAAATTGGATTATGCTTTGCAATGTTATCAAGCCATGATGGCAGCTTTCCCAACAGCCAATTATTACAATCAAATTGCTATTATATATGGAGAAAAGGGAGATATACAGTTGATGTTTGAAACGTATTTGGATATGATGAGTAAGCAAAATGCCGATATTCTAAATACGCAACGTTTTATGGGTAAGTTTTTAACAGAAGATGATCAGGGAGATAATAATGTGCTTTTGAGAAAGATATTAGTTAAACGGATTCAAACTGAACCTCGCAATGAATGGTATAAAACACTATCTTGGTTGTATTTACAACAAAAAGATTATAGCAAAGCTTTAATTCAAGAAATTGCATTGTATAAAAGATATCAAGTGAATTTGGATGGGGTAGTTGATGTAGGTAAAATTGCATTTGATGATCATGATTACAGTACAACTCAGGATGCCTTTAATTACATCATCAGTCAGGAAACTGATGTTGATCAAAAGATAGAAGCACATTATTATCTTTTGGAAAGTCAAAAAAACACTTCAACTGATTTTCAAGCTCTTGATACATCCTACCAAACCTTTTTTAAGGATTTTGGCAAAGGCAGTAATACCATTTCAATTCAAACTTCTTATGCGCAATTTTTAACTTTCCATCAAAATCAACCCCAAGAGGCAATTGATTTTCTTGAGACCGCTTTGGAACTCAATCTAGATAGATTTAAAAAATCAGAGATTAAAATGCAAATGGCGGATATACTCGTTTTTACAGGACAATATAACCAGGCTTTGATTGCTTATACGCAGGTTCAAAATGACCTTCAAAATCATCCCTTAGCACAAACCGCTCGTTATAAAGTTGCCCAAACCTCTTATTTTAAAGGCGATTTTGAATGGGCTAATACTCAATTGAAAGTTCTGAAGAAAGGAACGACCAAGTTGATTGCCAATGATGCTATTGACTTAAGCCTGCTCATTAGTGACAACATAGCCCAAGACAGTGTTCAAACAGCTTTAAAAAACTACGCGATAGCAGATTTATTGGCATACCAAAATAAAACCCAACAAGCCATTGATACTTTGTCGCAAGTGTTGATTCATCACAAAGGTCATCCCATTGAAGATGAAGCCTTGTTTAAACAAGCCAATTTATTCGAAAAAACAGGAAAATATCTAGAAGCTATTCAAAATTATGAATTAATTCTTCAATTAAATCAAGATGATATTTTGATAGACGACTCCTTGTATGAACTGGCCATAATTTATGACGAAAAGCTATTGGATTTTGAAAAAGCCAAGATTTACTATGAAAAAATTGTTTTGGAACAGCCGTCTAGTATTTACCTCGTTCCTGCTCGTAAACGATTCAGAGAATTGAGAGGTGATGAACTCATGCCTTAATTTTAAGTATAATATGGTCGAATCATCAAATATACTACCACTCCAGTTATTGCCACATATTCCCATAATAAAAAAGTGATTTTACCTAATTTTTTGTGCGCTTGAAATTGATTGGTAATTGCTCTGAAATAAGTGTTGAGTACCAAAGGAACAATGAAAATTGATAAAATGATGTGCGATACAAGTATAGCAATATAAACCACTTTTATGAATCCTGTTCCTCCAAATTTTGTTTCTTCTGTTGTTGCGTGGTACAATACATACATCAACAAAAAGCTTATGGAAAGCATTAAAGCCGTTTTCATCAGTCGTTCATGTGTTTTTCGATTACCTTTTTTAATTTGGTAAATGGCTATGGGTAAAATTATAGCAGTCAATGCGTTGATAGGAGCGTAGATATGAGGTAAAAAGGATAAATCTACACCTTCAATTTTAACTCTGAATAAGATTATTACGACCAATGGAATGGCAACACTTAAGATGATGATGGTTTTCTTGTTGAGCATGGTTTGGTGGTTGGTTATTTTGATATTCGTTTTTGAGTTATTGAGAAATAAAATTTAAACAGAAATTATGATACGAAAAGATGGACTCATTTTTCAAAGCATTTCAAACTCAATTTTTTTCCGTCAAATACTGCATAGGAAAAATATGTAATCCAATCTCCGGTGTTGATATAGGAGCTTTGTTCCGATATTTTGATTTCTAAGGGTAAATGTCGATGCCCAAAAACATAATAGTCATGGGGATTTGTATTTTGAACTTCCTTGCAAAAAAGGATTAATAATTCTTTATCTTCTCCCAAAAATTTCACATCATCCTCACCTGAAATAAGTCGGTTTTCAACGGAAAAATACTGTCCCAATCGCATGCCTATATCAGGATGTAACCAGCGGTATAACCATTTAGAAAATGGATTTTTAAAAACAGTATTCATCCATTTATAACCATAATCACCGGGACCTAATCCATCTCCGTGTCCAATTAAAAACTTTTTACCATTCCATTCAAAAGTTTGGGGATTACGATAAATAGGAATCCCAAGTTCGGTTTCAAAATAATCCCGCATCCATAAATCGTGGTTTCCTATAAAAAAGTGAATTTCTATTCCGGCATCTTTTAACGCAGCTAATTTCCCCAAAACCCTCACAAATCCTTTGGGTACAACTTGTTTATATTCAAACCAAAAGTCAAATAAATCGCCAAGTAAAAAAAGGTGAGTAGCATCACTTTTTATTTCGTCCAACCAAGTCACAAATCGCTCTTCCCGTACTTTACTTTTTATCGTATCGGGAGCTCCAAAATGTTGGTCGGATGCAAAATAAATCTTCATTTTGATTCAAACTTAGTTTTTTTCCAATTCAAGAATTTTCAAAATCATTTGATCATTTTCCTGATAGACTTTATAGAATCCTAAATCTCCGTATATTTCTCTTGCTACCAATGCTTTCAAATACCATTTCATGCGATCAAAAGAGGCTTCTTTACTGTGAAATTTGGTTTCTTTATTTTGATTGTATTGGTTGATGAGTATTTGAGCATCAAAAGTTTTATTGAATTGTTCAAAAGTCATCCCGGAATAGGTTTTTCTATTGGAATCAACATGTTCAAACACTAAGTCATTGATGTCGGTGATTAAAAATCCATGGTAAAAGAATGTAGTGTCAATTGGAACAAAAACATCGGGAATGATGCCGCCACCGCCATATACGATTTTTCCTTTCGGTGTTTTGTATTTCAAACTATCCACCACAGGTATACTATCTTTATAGAGTAATTCTCCATTAGTAGCCCTCACTTCACTGTCGTAGAAATAGTCATCATTGCCGTGATTATATGGTTTTTGGATAGATCTGCCTGTTGGGGTATAATATCGTGCAATGGTCAATCGAACTACGGATCCATCACCAAGATCCATTTCCTGCTGTACAAGCCCTTTTCCAAATGAACGTCTCCCAACAATGATACCTCTATCATTATCTTGTATACTTCCCGCTACGATTTCACTAGCTGAAGCAGATTCTTCATTAATTAAAATATAAACTTTTCCATTTTCAAAATCTCCTTTTGAAGTAGCAAAGCTTTTGTCAATTTTACCCGATTTACTCTTGGTAAATACCATCAGTTTGCCATTGGTGAGAAAATCGTCCATAATATCATTGGCAATATCCATAAAACCACCAGTATTGTTTCTTAAATCCAAAATCAAGGTTTGCATACCTTGTTTTTTAAGTTCTAGAAGTGCTTTGTGAAATTCCTTGTAAGTGGTACGAGCAAAAACCTCAATTTTTATAAATCCGATTTGCTTATCTATCATATAATAAACGGGAACGCTTGATAGATTTACGGTGCCTCTATTAAAGCTAAACCTCAAGGTTTTATGATCTGTTTTTCTATAAACAAGCAATTGAATAGCGTCGGGTTTGGTGCTTTTTAAATGCGTCATAACCTTTTCACTGGTAAATTTTTTCCCATATAAAGTGTCTTGATCTGCCATAAGTATGCGATCGCCTGCTTTAATTCCTGCTTGATCACTTGGCCCACCTTTGATGACACTCACAACAGTCACGGTATCCCGAATCATTCTAAATTGAATGCCAATTCCGGTAAAGTTTCCATTCATGGTTTCTTGTACATTTGCCAATTCACTTTTGGGAATGTAAACCGAATGAGGATCCAAATTTTTAAGTAATTCGTCTATAGTCAAATCCAATATAGAATCAGTATCTACCGCATCCACATAATCATATTGAATGTAGTTGATCAATCTTTTAATTTTGGCTTCTTGCGATGATTCACCGAATGGATTCACCGGTTTTCCTTTAAAATTAAAGAAACTACCTATGAATACGCCAATTGCAACTGCAATTCCAATGTATAAGATGGTATATGAACTGTTTTTAGACATCTTCCAATTTGTTAATTTCTACGCCTGCTTTTATTAAAAAATCCAACCCGGAAGTGTCACTATATGCGTCTTGGTAAACCACTCGTTTAATCCCCGATTGATGTATGAGTTTGCTGCATTCTTTACAGGGAGATAAAGTGAGGTAAAGCGTTGCATCTTTAACTGATTGAGTTGAACCTGCTACTTTTAAAATAGCATTGGCTTCCGCGTGTAATACATACCATTTGGTATAACCTGAATCATCTTCACAAGGATTTTCAAACCCAGATGGAGTACCATTAAAACCATCAGAAATAATCATTCTATCTTTTACAATCAAAGCTCCAACTTGTTTTCTGGTACAATGGGATAATTTGGACCATTCCTGCGCCATTCTCATGTAGGCTTTGTCATATCTGTTTTGCTTTTTACTCATAGAGACAACTCTTATTTTAAATTATCAAATATTTCCTCGGCTTCTTCAAAATCATAAGGCTTGAATATGATTTTTTTAGAAGTATCCAAAATGAAATAATTGGGTGTTGCATGAATATTATAGTCTCTTGCAATTGAATTTTCCCATTTACCCAATCCCATGACATTGATGAAAGCAGGATAATCATAGATTTCCGATTCCCAATTCGGTTTACTATCATAGCTTTCCATACCAATGGCAATTACTTTGGTATCAGGACGATCTTTGATATAATCGTAAAACATCGGAATTTCTTTCAAACAATGTGAACAAGAGGTGCTCCAAAATACAATTACATAATATTTATAACCGTTTAATTTGTAAAGACTTGAAACATTTTTATTAAAGATAAACTCAAAGTCTGGAGCTGTTCTTCCAATAGCTGTTTTTAATTCATTTTGAATGCCATTTTTCCAATTTGTGTTTTGTTGATCTAAAGGAAGTTGGTCGTAATAATTATAAAATAAAACATCTATTACTTCTGCATTTTCATCTTGTAAAAATGATTGAATCAGTGCTTGAATAAACCCTTTTTTAATGGTTTCATTTTGAATTTTTTGCATTACCTCATGTATAGCTTTTATATACAAAGTATTTTGAGATTCTGGAGTTTCTGCAACCGTTAGATAAAAGACATAATCCATTACTTTATCCAAAAGGATAGAAGAATGTACCATGTTTGAATTGTTGAAATCAATATGATCAAAGAAATGCAATTTTATAAAATTTAAATATTCCAATGGATCTTGGATAGGCGCTTGAGGCAATACTCTTTCGTGTGCTTTCAGGATGTCTTTAATCAGTGGATTTTGCTCTGTTTTTTCTAGTAAACTTGCCCATTCAACCCATTCTGTTCGTTTGATAGCGTATAGATTTTGAAGAGCACTCAACGCTTGCGTATTGTCGGTCTTGAAAATTTCAACTTGAATGGTATCCATTTTTTGTTGGATTCTGTTGATGGTAAAAAGTTGTTTAAAATATTGTGTGTTTTCTTCAGAGCCCACGAATATTGGTAATTCATTGGGATCTGAAGGATTAAAAGTAATCTCAAAAGATTTCCCTAAATATAAAAAATCTATGTAATCCATAGTTTCCTGATTGTAAACCATCCGATAAGAAGCGTGTGGTGCATCGGTTGGGATACTCAATTGAAAAATGCCGGTTTCAGATTCCCCATGGGTAATGTATTTTTGTTGTGCACCTTCGGAAGCATACAATACAACTTGTTTGTAAGTAGCCGGTTGCATTTTAACCAAAATAGTTTGATTATTGGTTTGGGCAAATGAAAACCAACTGACCAAGGTTAAGACTATACTTAGGAATTTATTCATTATGTAAGAATGGTTTGAATGTATATAACGTTATAAACTAGCATTTCTGCATACCAAAGTTGCGAAATTACAATAATCACTTCAAATATGGCAAATTATGTAAGTCAAATTCTAAATTTATGGAGTGAAGTTATCTTTAGAATGTATACGGACCTACCTGCCGAAAAAAAGAGTTTACTATTCAGTCTAAGTGTAGCTTGTCTTTTATATTAGATATTTTCACAGGTATGGGTAGTTTTAGATAAGAATTTATTTTAAATCGTTATTTAGTTAATTAATGTTTGTCAATTGAAATTTTAAAAATAGTTTTGCGACATGAACTTAGTATCCATAGAAAACGTACATAAATCATTTGGAGAACGTGTAATTCTTCATGATATCTCATTTGGAATCAATAAAGACCAAAAAATTGCATTTGTTGCTAAAAACGGAACCGGAAAAACCACTTTGCTGAACATAATTGCAGGGAAAGATAGTGCTGATATTGGACAGGTGGTATTCAGAAAAGGTCTCAAAGTGGCTTATTTATCCCAAAAAATGGATTTAACTCTAGATTTAACCGTTGAAGAAAGTATTTTCAACGCGGACAATCCTATTTTAAAAATTATTGAAGCTTATGAGCACGCTTTGGAACATCCAGAAGATTCCGAACGTTATCAAAAGGCTTTTGACGAAATGGAATTGCATCATGCATGGGATTTTGAAACCCAGTATAAGCAAATTTTATACAAGTTGAAATTGGAAAACCTCCATCAAAAGGTGAGTGAATTATCAGGTGGACAACAAAAAAGGTTAGGTTTGGCTATTTGTTTGCTGATGAATCCCGATTTGTTGATTTTAGATGAACCTACCAATCATTTGGATTTGGAAATGATTGAATGGTTGGAAACATACTTACAGAAAACAAAACTCACTTTATTCATGGTTACTCACGACCGATATTTTTTGGAGCGTGTGTGTAATGATATTGTGGAATTGGACGAAGGAATTATCTATCGCTACACGGGAAACTATTCTTATTTTTTAGAAAAAAAAGAAGCCAGGCTTGCCATTGAACAAGCTACTGTTGATAAAGCCAAAAATCTATATGTAAAAGAATTGGATTGGATGCGCAGAATGCCTCAAGCGAGAACGACCAAATCTAAATCTAGAATTGATGCTTTTTATAAAACTGAAGAAGTTGCCAAAAGTCGTAGAAAGGAACATCAGGTTCAATTGGAAATCAATATGGAACGATTGGGAAGTAAAGTGGTTGAGTTGCACAAAGTTTCCAAATCCTTTGGTGAAAATACCATATTGAAGAGTTTTGAATATGTGTTTCAACGGGAAGACCGAGTTGGAATTATTGGTAACAATGGAAGTGGAAAAAGTACTTTACTAAACCTCATCACGGGAAGTTTGAAACCCGATTCAGGGAAAATAATTATTGGAGACACGGTTAAAATGGGTTATTATACCCAAGAAGGTATCATAATCAAACCAGGACAAAAAGTATTGGAAGTCATTCGCGAATTTGGAGAGTATATTCCATTGACTAAAGGTAGGACTTTGAGTGCCGGTAGTTTGTTGGAAAAGTTTTTGTTTGATCGCAAGCAACAATATGATTTTGTTGAAAAACTGAGTGGCGGAGAATTAAAGAGGTTATTTTTATGTACCGTATTGATTCAAAATCCCAATTTTTTAATTTTGGACGAACCTACGAACGACTTGGATATTATTACTCTAAATGTCTTAGAAGACTTTTTGTTGGATTATCCCGGGACATTAGTTGTCGTATCGCATGATCGATATTTTATGGATAAAATAGTAGACCATTTATTTGTTTTGAAAGATGGTATCGTTAAGGATTTCCCTGGAAATTACAGTGATTACAGAGATTTTGAAATGTTTACAGAAGAACAAAGAAGAGAGGATAAATCAGAAATTACAACCCAAATAAAAACTTCGGAAGAAGGAAACAAGGACAATTTTAAAAAAGTCAAGTTGAGTTATAATGAAAAGAAAGAGTTTGAGCAGATTGAAAAGGAACTTGTAAAATTAAACTTAGAAAAAGCCAAAATTGAAACTGATTTTGTTGAAGTTCGCATTCCGGAAGATCAAATGTATGCCATGGGTAAGAAATTGGAAGATATCATTTCTCAAATTAACCAAAAGGAAGAACGATGGTTGGATTTGAGTTTGAAAATGGAATGATTTTGAATTTTTTTGTTCAATAAGTTTTGAAATTATTGATTCTATTTGTTAAAAGTAAAGCAATTTTGAAGCAACTGAAAAACTAATAAGTAATAAAAAAAGTACAATTATTTACACATAAAAATAATATTTCTATATTTGTAAAAAAATTGAAATTGACCCAGCAAATACTATAAATCATCTCCAAGAACATGGAAGATTGATAAAGCTATGAATATTTAAAATAAATTTAATTAACTTAAACATTAACTGAGATATGTCAACAGATGCCGAAAAAACAGCCAAATTGAAAGCCCTTCAACTTACATTAGACAAATTAGACAAAACGTATGGTAAAGGTACCGTCATGAAAATGGGGGATCAAGCCATAGATGAAATAGAATCCATTCCAACCGGTTCTTTAGGCCTTGATATCGCTTTGGGTGTAGGAGGTTATCCACGCGGAAGAGTGGTAGAAATTTTTGGTCCGGAATCTTCAGGAAAAACCACACTTACGCTTCATGCCATGGCTGAAGTTCAAAAACAAGGCGGTATAGCTGCATTTATCGATGCGGAACATGCTTTTGACCGAACATATGCTCAAAATTTGGGTGTAGATATCGATAATTTGATCATCTCTCAACCTGATCATGGTGAACAAGCTCTAGAAATTGCCGATAATTTGATTCGTTCGGGCGCTATTGACTTGGTCATTATTGACTCGGTTGCGGCTTTGACTCCCAAAAGCGAAATTGAAGGAGAAATGGGTGACAGTAAAATGGGTCTTCATGCCCGTTTGATGTCACAAGCGCTTAGAAAATTGACAGGCGCTATTCACAAAACCAATTGTACCGTTATTTTCATCAATCAATTGCGTGAAAAAATTGGGGTCATGTTTGGAAACCCCGAAACCACAACAGGAGGAAATGCTTTGAAGTTTTATGCTTCCATTCGTTTGGATATCCGCAAAGGAACACAGATTAAAGATGGGGATACTTCCATGGGTAATCGCACCAAAGTGAAAGTAGTGAAAAACAAAGTAGCACCACCATTTAAAATCGCCGAATTTGATGTGCTTTACGGCGAAGGAATTTCCAAAATTGGGGAAATTATCGATTTAGGAGTCGAGTATAACATCATCAACAAAAGCGGTTCTTGGTTTAGTTATGGCGAAACCAAATTGGGTCAAGGACGCGATGGCGTGAAGAAAATATTACAAGATAATCCTGAATTGGCAGAAGAATTGGAAGGAAAGATTAAAGCTGAGATTATTAAAGGGAAATAATATATAAATGTCGTTTTGATGATTTTATAGAACCCCGAGGAGTTAAAAACTTTCGGGGTTTATTTTTTAAATTATTTATTTCTGTAGATTTTTTCTTTTTTAACAAATGGCTTAAACCTATTTTAAAATACTTTTGAATAACTTTTTTCTAACTTCTTAAGCACTTAACTAGTGGAAAACTTCTAACTTTTCTATCTTTGCCCCCTAAAAACTACAATTTAAACTTATGACTACTACCGGAAAAATAGAACTCATGGCACCTGCCGGAAGTTTTGAATCCTTACAAGCCGCTTTAGACAATGGAGCAGATTCTGTATATTTTGGAGTGGAACAACTCAATATGCGGGCGCAAGCGTCTATCAATTTTACACTTGATGATTTACCCGAAATTGCCAAACGTTGTAAAGCTAAAAATGTTCGCACATATCTCACACTCAACACCATCATTTACGACCATGATTTAAGCATCATCAAAAAGTTACTGGATCGAGCTAAAAAAGCAGGAATAACGGCTGTGATTGTGATGGATCAAGCGGTGATTTCTTATGCGCGTAGTATTGGAATGGAAGTGCATATTTCCACCCAAATTAATATTACCAATATTGAAACCCTAAAATTCTATGCTTTATTTGCCGATACCGTAGTGTTGAGTAGAGAATTGAGTTTGGGACAGATTAATAAAATTGCCGAACAGGTCAAAAAACAAGAAGTTAAAGGTCCTTCCGGAAATTTGGTTGAAATTGAAGTTTTCGGTCATGGTGCTTTGTGTATGGCTGTTTCCGGAAAATGTTACATGAGCTTACACACTTTTAATTCAAGTGCCAATCGTGGTGCTTGTAAACAAAATTGTCGGAAACCTTATACGGTTATTGACAAAGAAAGTGGTGTGGAGTTGGAAATTGACAATGAATACATTATGTCGCCAAAAGATTTGTGTACCATTGATTTTTTAGATGAATTGGTTGATGCCGGAGTAAGTGTGTTAAAAATTGAAGGACGCGGTCGTGCACCCGAATATGTAGCCAAAACCATCAAAGCCTATAGGGAAGCCATTGATTCCGTAGCCGATGGAACCTATTCAACTGAAAAAGTTGATGTTTGGATGGATGAATTGGAAAAAGTCTATAATCGAGGTTTTTGGGGTGGATATTATCTTGGAAAAAAACTGGGTGAATGGAGTAAAACACCGGGAAGTCAGGCTACACAGAAGAAAGTTTTTATTGGAATAGGTAAACACTATTTTCCCAAAGCCAAAATCGGGGAGTTTTTAATTCAAGCATTTGACATCAGTGTTGGTGATACCATATTGGTTACCGGACCATCAACTGGTGCTCAGGAAATGTTGGTAACCGAGATGTTTGTCAATGATATTAAAAGCGAATCGGCTACTAAAGGAGATACGGTCACATTTCCATTGCCATTTAGAATACGATTATCAGATAAATTGTATAAGATTGTCAAAACAGAGTATGCAGATAAAGAATCAGAAAAATCTGACGAGTCTGATGAATTGTCTATTTTACCGGTTCAACAAATACAAGCGCAAGCACATCATTGTGGAGAATAAGGTTTTTTAAATTACAAAATTTGAAAGGTTAATATTTAAAAACGAAAACATCAAAAAGCCAAGAACATATCTTTTACTTAAGCTAAACAGTTTGATTAAGAATCATAGACTTAAATTTTTAGTTTTGTGGTTGTTACATACTTTTAATAAGCGATATTTGTCTGTGAATTTTGATCCGGTCAATGCGTGTAATTTGAAATGTAAAATGTGTTATTTTACAGATGAACAATATGTCAAAAAACTGAAAGGGGTTTTTGATAAAGAAGATTTGGCTTTGTGGGCGCAACGCATTTTGCCTCGAGCTTTAAAACTTCAAGTGGGTTGTGGAACAGAACCTACTTTGTATAAACATTTGGACGCTGTTTTCGCTTTGGCACAACAAAACAAAGTTCCTCACATTTCGCTGACTACGAATGCCAATCTGTTGGAAAAAGAGTCCTTAGAAAAGTGGATTCAAAAAGGACTGAATGAAATCATTGTTTCATTACATGGTGTTTATCAAAACTCGTATGAGTTTTTCATGGGAAAAGGGGATTATGAAAAGTTTAAAACTTCGCTCCGGACCATCAGCGAGTTGAAACAAGAATATCCTCATCTCACCCTGCGAATCAACTACACTTTTAATGAAGATAATTTTTTAGAACTTCGTGATTTCTTCAAAGTTTTTGGCTCTTATTCCATCGATATTATTCAATTGAGGCCGATTCGCAAATTGGGCGAAACGGAATATAACAATTTTAAATTGGATCAAATATTTCCCATATATAAAGAAATTTTAGAAGGATTTAAAATACAATCCAAAGACCGAAAAATTACTTTGATTGCTACCGATCAAATTGATAAATTACAAAATCGTAACAACGAAGAAAGTTTGATTTTTCAATACACCTATTGTTATATTTCACCTACTGCTTTTTGGCATCCTGATTTCAAATGGAGAACCGAAAGTTTTAATGCCTATAGTAAGAGAACAGACTGGGGACAACAAATATTCAGTAATATATTTAAGTCAAAGGCTCAAATGAAATCCATGCAAAATGAACATTTGAACTATGATATTGATTTAAATTAAAAGTTTAATAAATTAATGTTAATCATCTCATTACAAAGAGGAAAATGTATTGGTTGTAATTTCTGTCAAGAAGTTGCACCTGAGCAGTTTCGGATGTCTAAAAAAGATGGAAAAGCAGTTTTACTCAATGCACGTGACCGAAAAGGATTTCACACGGTTAAATTGCATGATGAATCCTTTTTTGAAGCCAATCAAAAAGCGCAGGAGAGTTGTCCTTCCAAAATCATACAAGTGAAAATCATTTGATAATTTTACTACTTGATTTAAATTCATTACTTTTGTTTCTTTGCGAAGAAGCATACTATTGTGAAAGCCTAATGTAAATGTAGTTTGGATGTGTTGTGATATACAATTTAGGATGGTTTGCATGCGCAAATGTTAATATTTAATATGAAATGACTAATGGGTTGTACCAATTGTAATACTGAATCTGATATAAAAACTTTGCCGGGTGGTTGCCAAAACCACGGAAGTTGTGGAACTTTGAGTTGTGATAAGAAAAGCGTTTTTGATTGGTTGGGTAATATGAAACTACCCACACATCAAACCCCTTTCGAAATATATGAAGTAAGGTTTAAAAATGGGCGAAAGGAATACTTTCGCAACATCAACAATCTTAATTTGTGCATGGGAGAAGCTGTCGCTGTAGAGGGTAATCCTGGACATGATATTGGGTCTGTTTCTCTATCGGGGGAATTGGTGAAAGTTCAAATGCAAAAGAGAAAGATTGCACACGATAGCGAAGAAGTGAAGAAAATATACCGCAAAGCATCTCAAAGCGATATTGATATTTGGCAAACGGCTCGCAGTAAAGAAGCTGAAACCCAGAAGGAAGCCCGAATCATCATTGAAAAGCTCAAATTACAGATGAAACTTTCTGATGTTGAATATCAAGGAGATGGAAAAAAGGCTGTTTTTTATTATACAGCTGAAACTCGGATTGATTTTAGACAATTGATAAAAGATTTAGCTAGCAAATTCTCTATTCGAATTGAAATGAAACAAGTCGATTACAGGCATGAAGCGGCTCGATTAGGAGGCATTGGTTCGTGTGGTAGAGAATTGTGTTGTTCAACTTGGCTCACCGATTTTAGAAAAGTGAATACCAATGCTGCCAGATATCAACAACTTTCTTTGAGCCCACAAAAACTGCAAGGCCAGTGCGGAAGATTAAAGTGTTGCTTGAACTACGAATTGGATTCTTATATGGATGCTTTAAAAGATTTTCCCAATACAGAAGTACCATTAGAAACTGAAAAAGGAACAGCTTATTTCATCAAAATGGATATTTTCAAAGAAACCTTGTGGTTTGCTTATAATAATAATGAGGATTTCAAATGGTATAGTTTGAATGTGCATCAGGTAAATGAAATAGTTTCTCAAAATAAAAATGGAAAGAAAGCCAAATCCCTTTCCGAATTTGAAATAGTTGAGGCAGTTGCCAGTTCTGGATTTGAAAATGTGGTTGGAGAGGAAAGTTTAACCCGATTTGACAGACCCAAAAACAAGAAAAACAAGAAAAAAAACAAAAACAACCCTAATAAAAATCCACAAGGAACGCCGGCAAATAATCAAATTAAAAATCCATCAAACCCTAAAAATAATCAACCAAGATTACCTATAGAGCAAGGAAATAGTAATCCAAAAGTTTTGATTAAAAAATCGGATCAACAGACTCCAATAGTTCAAGCAAACAAAACAGATCAAACTGTTACAAAAGAAGGAAACTCCAAACCAAAGAAGTTCAATCGTTCTAAAAAGAAAAATAAACCCAATCAGTCAAATAATGAAGCCAATACTTAAAATAGGATTTTTGATATTTTTTATTGGAGTATTGCATTCCTGCAAACAAGAAGTGGTTTTTAATCAATATGAATCTTTGGATAAAGCGCAATGGCCAAATGGACAAGTAGTTGCCATTGAAATACCGATAAAGGATACTGTTTCTTTTTATAATCTCTATATCAATTTGAGAAATACAAAAGATTACGCTTATAGTAATCTTTATTTGATTGCACGAATGTCTTTTCCTGATAACAAACAAGTTACTGATACTTTGGAATACGAAATGACTGATTCTAAAGGAGATTTTTTAGGAAGTGGCTTTTCTGATTTGAAAGAAAATAAATTGTTTTACAAAGAAAAAATCAGATTTGCAAAACCGGGGAATTACCTATTTGAAGTCAAACAAGCCATGCGTAAACGCAATGAAATTGAAGCCATCGATCCTTTACTTGGCGTTTCGGATGTGGGTATAAGCGTTGAAATTGCCAAATAAACTATTTTGCAAACAAATTGATATAGTCTACTAATTCTTAACTTTTTATAAGGTTTTTTCAACCTTGAAAATTACTATTTTTGCATCCAAACAAGTCTCTAATCTTTCAATATTGTACAATTATGATTCGAACTTTTCAAAAATGGTCACACTTTGATCAAGCATCTACAGAATTTAAAAAATACATTATTTGGTTTTGGAAGCTGGCACTCTACGGAACAGGTTTTATCATTCTTCTGTTTATCCTTGCAGGAGTTGGAGCTTTTGGAAAAATGCCCTCATTTGAAAGATTGGAAAATCCCGATAATAATCTCGCTACTGAAATCATAGGTAGTGATGACAGAATTATTGGAACTTTTGCCGTTGAAAATAGAACTCCTGTTCATTATAGTGAATTACCCAAAAATTTAATTGACGCTTTGGTTTCAACTGAAGACGAGCGTTTTTACAAACATTCCGGTATTGATTTTAGAGGGACAATGAGAGCTGTCCTTAAATTGGGAAGTGATGGTGGTGCAAGTACAATTACCCAGCAGTTAGCTAAGATGATGTTTACCAAAAGGATGAACTCAAATAAACTCACCCGATTGTTTCAAAAAGTAAAAGAAATTATCATTGCTATCAGACTTGAAAAACGTTATTCCAAAGATGAGATTATAGCGATGTACCTCAATCAATATGATTTTCTCAATCAAGCCGTAGGGATTCGGTCAGCTTCCCGTATTTATTTTGGAAAGGAACCCAATGAATTATTAACTCATGAATCGGCTATGTTAGTTGGAATGTTGAAAAACTCAGCTTTATACAATCCTTTGAAAAAGAAGCGACTTATATTGGTTAAAGACCGTAGAAATACCGTTTTAGGACAGATGTATCGCAATGATAAAATTTCTAAAGCCGAAAAAGATTCTCTCCAAAATACAGATTTGGGACTCAATGTACATAGAGAAAGTCATAAAGAAGGTTTGGCACCATATTTCAGAGAATATTTGCGAGAATACATGCAAAAATGGATTGATCAAAATCCCAAAGCTGATGGTTCTAAATACGATTTATATACCGATGGACTAAAGATTTATGTATCCATCGATTCACGTATGCAAGAATATGCGGAAGAAGCCGTAAGAGCTCACATGTCCAATCTTCAAGAAGCATTTTTCAAGGAACAAAAAACCAATAAAACAGCTCCTTTCAGAAGCTTGACTACTGAAGAGATTGAAAAAACCATCAACAGAGCCATGCGGGTTTCTGATAGATGGAGAAAAATGAAGGAAGCAGGTGTTTCTGAAAAAGAAATTATAGCCTCATTTGATAAAAAAGCGGAAATGAGTGTTTTTTCTTGGAAAGGTGAAATTGACACCATCATGACGCCTAGAGATTCTATTTTTTATTACAAACATTTCCTCAGAACAGGTTTTGTAGCCATCGAACCTCAAACTGGTTTGGTGAAAGCTTGGGTCGGAGGTATAGATTACAGGCATTTTATGTATGATGCTGTAGAAAAACAAAAGCGTCAAGTAGGTTCTACTTTCAAACCATTTGTGTATATCACAGCCATCAATCAAATGCAATTATCGCCTTGTAATGTGTATCCCAATTCGCATTATACCATTCCTGCTGGAAAATATGGTTTGCCCCAAGATTGGTCACCCGACAACTCTGATGGAAATTATAGTGGCACCTATACTTTGAAAAGTGCATTGGCCAATTCAGTCAATGTTATTTCAGCCCGTTTGATAGATGAAGTAACCCCTACTACTGTAGCCGAACTCGCCAATAGAGCCGGAATTAAATCAGAGATTCCGCATGTACCGTCCATTTGTTTAGGATCAGTAGAGTTGAGTTTATACGAATTGATTAGTGCCATGGGAAGTTTCGCGAACAAAGGTCAGCATGTAGAACCCATTGTTGTATTACGTATTCAAGATAAAAACGGAGTTGTATTGGAAGAATTTGTGCCTGAATCCAGCGAAGTAGTTAGTGAGGAATCATCTTACGTTTTAATGGAAATGATGAAAGGGGTAACCGAATCGGGAACTGGTGCACGTTTGAGAGGAAATTGGACCTCAGGTGGCAGTTTGATCACCGGACATCCATATAATTTTACCAATCCTATAGCAGGTAAAACCGGAACCACTCAAAATCAATCGGATGGTTGGTTTGTGGGTATTGTACCCAATTTAATTGCCGGTGTATGGGTAGGAGGAGAAGATCGTTCCGTACATTTTAGAAACATCGATAAAGGTCAAGGAGCGACCATGGCTTTGCCTATATGGGCACTGTTTATGAAACAATGTTATGCCGATACCACCTTGAAGGTAAGTAAAGATGATTTTCCCCGACCGGCTGTTCTCAATATTGAAATGGATTGTAGTAAAGTATCCAACAATACAGATGTGGGCGATCCCAATTACCCTGATCAAGGGGATATTGAATTTTAAAGATGGATAAGCACCTCACAATGTGGCAACCAGAACCTGCCGATATTCAAAAAACCAACATATATCGTTCGATGATACGTTTGGGTTTTGAAACGTATGAGTCCTTTTGGCGATGGTCTGTAGAAAGAAGAGAATCATTTTGGGAGTTTGTAGTAGAAACTATTGAAATCCCTTTTGAAAAAAACCCCACACAAATATTGGATGTGTCGCAAGGTGTCTCTCTACCTCAATGGCTTCCCGGGGCCAGTTTCAATATTGTAGATGCTTGTTTTAAACGACAACCAGATGCCATTGCCATTATCTTTCAAAATGAAGGTGCTAAACTTGAGTATTGGACTTATGGTCAGTTGGATAAATTGGTCAATCGAATTGCCAATTCTCTGATCCAACACAAACTTCAGAAAGGAGATCGCATTGCAATTGACCTTTCCATGCATGTGGAAGCAATAGCTTTGTATTTGGCAGGTATAAAAGCCGGTTTATCAGTAGTTACCATTGCTGATAGTTTTACGCCTGAAGAAATTGCTGTACGTTTGGAAATTACCCAACCCAAATTGGTTTTTACGCAGGATTATATCCTAAGAAATGGCAAGAAACTTCCGCTGTATGAAAAAGTGCGTTCAACTCAAGCACCCAAAATTGTAGTAATCAATCAGGAACAAATAGAATTAAGAGATCACGATCTTCAATGGTCTGATTTTTTAGGTAATCAGACGGATTTTATTTCTGTGAAATGTGCTTCAGATGATATTACTACTATATTATTCTCTTCGGGGACTACTTCGACTCCCAAAGCGATTCCGTGGACACATACTACCCCTATTAAATGTGCCAGTGACGGCTATTTTCATCAAGATATTCAACAAGGTGACATTGTGGCTTGGCCAACCAATTTGGGTTGGATGATGGGTCCTTGGTTGGTTTTTGCTGCATTAATGAATAAGGCAAGCATTGGATTGTATG
The DNA here is from genome assembly GCA_020854235.1 of Flavobacteriaceae bacterium. GTDB lineage: Bacteria > Bacteroidota > Bacteroidia > Flavobacteriales > Flavobacteriaceae. The sequence continues at coordinate 20,906 of JADZFW010000084.1, read as the reverse complement.
GTGGCTCACCTTTGGGAAGTGATTTTGGAACTTTTGTGCAAGAAGCCAAAGTCAGTATTTTGGGAGTGGTACCTTCTATTGTCAAACAATGGAAACTGACCCATTGCATGAAAGATGTTGATTGGAACCATCTTAAATGTTTCAGTTCTACGGGCGAAGCTTCCAATCCGGAAGAATACAGTTATTTGATGCAAATCGCCGGTAATAAACCCATTATTGAATATTGTGGAGGAACAGAAATTGGAGGTGGTTATTTGTGTAGTACATTGGTTCAGAATAATATACCTTCAACATTTTCCACCAAAGCTTTAGGTTCAGATTTTGTTCTTTTAGATGAAAACAATCAAGTCAGTACTTTGGGAGAAGTATTTATTATACCTCCGAGTATGGGTCTGTCGAATGTTTTGCTCAACAAAGACCATCACCAAGAATACTACCATGGATTACCCTTGTATCAGGGAAAAGTGTTGAGACGGCATGGAGATCAAATCGAGCAATTGGATAAAGGCTATTTTAAAGCACAAGGTAGAGTAGATGATGCTATGAATTTGGGAGGTATTAAAGTGAGTAGCCTGCAAATTGAAGAATGGGTTCAGACATTGGATTTTGTCAAAGAATCGGCTGCTATATCAGTGCCACCAAAGGAAGGTGGACCTGAACAATTGGTTGTATATTTTGTACCAACATATGAAATAGAACATGTACAAGCTTTATCTGAAATAAACTACATTGTAAAAAGTAAAATCAATCCATTGTTCAAAGTTTCCGATGTGGTTTCTATAGGAGTTTTGCCTCGCACGGCTTCGGGTAAGGTCATGCGCCGAATGTTACGCAAATCACATATTTGAGTTCAATTAAATAATTTATAAAGTTATAAGTAGTGCCGTTTTAAGTATTTTCAAGACTTCAGAACTTCAGGATAACAAGACAAAAGGACTTCACAACTACAGGACTACAGGACTTTAAGACCAATATTTTTTCGATACCATACTTCTACTATACAAATGGTGTGGTTATAAGTGGTAGCTCCATCGGGAAATAGGTGTAAAATAAATACAACAGGATAGGAAAATCTGGTTTTATATTAAATTATTTATCTTTGGTTCTTTATGTTTGGATTGAATAATTGCGAAAATAGAACGCTTCAATAAGTAATTATAAATCCTCAATAGGAACTATTTATGTTTCAAATCATCTCAAGGTTATCGAGAGATTTATTTTTTTAAATCACAAAAATCATAAATATGTACGAACTCAAAACCAAACTAAACGACGCATCAGTACTCGATTTTATCAACACAGTTGATGAAACTCAAAAGAAATCAGATGCTTATGAAATCATTGATATGATGAAAGAAATTTCAGGTCAAGAACCCAAAATGTGGGGTGGAAGTATTGTGGGATTTGGTTCCTATCATTACAAATATAAAAGTGGAAATGAAGGCGATTGGATGAAAATTGGATTTTCTCCTCGCAAACAAGCCTTGACTCTTTATTTATCATGTGACTTATCTCAATACGAAGCTACCTTGCAAAAATTGGGAAAATATAAAACGGGAAAAGGCTGTCTGTATATTAAAAAACTGACAGATGTAGATATGAATGTGCTTAAAGTGTTGATTGAAGAAGGGTACAACAAAGCCCCATAAAAAAAGCAGCTCCACGGAGCTGCTTTTTTATTTTTTATTTTTAGAAAACTATGGATTGATAATAATTTTCTTAACAGCAGATTTGTTACCTGAAGCAACTTTGACAAAATAAACTCCTTGTGCTTGATCTAAACTGATATTCATTTTTGCCAAATTGGATTGGGAATGGTAAACCACTTGTCCGAGTGAATTGAATACTTCAATCGAAACCATTTCATCATTGTTTTTGGTATTGAGATAAACGGTAAATGAACCTTGATTTGGATTTGGATACAAACCAATCGTGTTTTCAAACGAATCTTCAATACCTAAAGCAGCTTGAACATTGACGGTGTAGTCTTCCACTTCGCCATAAGAAGTGTCGTTACAGCTAGCATACTCTCCGGTATATGCCACTCTCAATCTCATACGAGTAGGACCAATATGTGCATCATTGGGTACAACTATATTTCCAGTTCCGTTTGGATTGACATAAGTAATAGGAAAAGTTTCATTGGCATCATCAAAATCACCATCATAATTCCAATCTATCCAACAGCCCATTTGATCTCCAGACCAATCTTCTCCATTGGTAATGGTAATAGGATAGGAACTTCCTTTGTAAACTGTAGTGGAAATGGAAGTATAATCTGTATAATCAGGACCCTGAGTACTTGAATTGTTGATCGTGTTGAATTGCACTTGTTGAATAAATTCATCTGTTGTAGTGCTAGCACCTGCGGCACAATATGAAGGTACAAATCCAATAATCACTTGGAAATCTTTGGTATTGGTAAATTGATTGGCTGTTCCTCCGGTGACTGTATAATGTATGTTAGCAGCAGTACCTTGAGGTGTTGCAGCACTAGCGGTAACATTGAAAGTAAAACTTTGGGTAGCACCAATAACCATGCTTACCGGTGATGTGGTTACAGAATTCAATGTTAAATCGGTACTTGTGGAAGTAATATTTCCTAATACGTTTGATACCGCAGCATGTCCTGATTGGGTAGTTTGGATGATTAAATTGGCTGTTTCTCCCGGATCGAGTATGCCATCGTTGTTGCCTGCTGCATCATTGATTGTCAAGTTCAAGATGGTAAAGGCAGGAGCATTAAGCGTAACATTCATCACAGCATTCCAAGTGTGACCAGCATTATCAGTAATGACCATATTGAAAGTAGCTACGTGTTGATCGGGAACATTGTTTGCAACGGTAAAAGCAAAAGCATTGTTTTGCAATTGTGAAGTTCCGGCTATAATTTGACCGTAAACTTGATTATTATCTGAAATGGTGACATAAGCATCCGTTGTTGAAACAGTAGCGTTAACTCCATTGGCATTAAATCCACTTCCCGAAGCTGCCACGTTTTCTAAAGTAACATTCAAGCCTACGTTTTGATTGAAATCAGGAGTTACCGTAGTAGCATACGTTTGTAAAGTAACGTATGGTTCATTGGCAGGAGAAATGGTTAAGGTTCCTATATATGGAACTCTATTTTGAGCGGTAACTACCAAGTTTGCTGTACCAACAGCCAAAGCAGAACTTACAAAATTTAAAGTAACTACACCTGAAGCATTAGCCAATCCAGCTGCAATTAATACCCCATTTTGAGAAAGAGCTACATAGGCATAAGGAGCTGCAGTTACTTGCAAACTTGTCATTCCTATCATTAAAGCACTTGGATTGGGTGTTACGGGCATGGCTTGTGGTGTCCCTATAAATGGTGTTACAGAAGGGTCACCCATGAGGTGATATATTTCCCAATAGTATTGTTTTAAGGAAGAAGTTGAAGCTTCTACCGCAATATTTCCACATACAACCATTTGGGCTTGTGTGGTGTACCAAGTGGCGGTATTATTGACTTCATTGGCCAATTGATGCCAATAACCGTCATAAGCACCTCTTCCACTAGCGGCATAAGTGGGTTGTGCAATGATGCTGCTTGTTAAACCTACACCCCACCAATAATCTTCATCCCAATAGGAGTAATCGGAAGCACCGATATAACCCATGGCACCGGCATTTGATTTACGCAAAATAGCTTCTCCAAAACAAGTGCTTTCTTCAAATTTGACGGATTGACAACAATTTCCCACCAATAGTCCGTATTTACCGTTATTGGTTAAAGCATTGGCATCACTCACTGAAAAGCTTGGAGAAGACCATCCATCTGAACCACAATGGGCGGTATAATTAGTATAACCTAACCCGGCATTCACACGATTGATAATTTGAGTGTGAATGGCTGCATTGTCCAAAGGTTGCAAATAAGTAGTAGTATTGGTATTGTTGGCAGCTGAAAAGTAGTAGTTTTGACCATAATACAATTGACCATTGCCCCAAGTCATTTCATGCGAAGAGTCATCTCCGGCGACCAATAAAACATCTGATAAATAGGCCGGATTGGGCATAAGGAATTGTTCGTACATTAAGGATTTATCCAACTGAGGTTGTAATTGAGCTGTTGTTTGGGCTGAAAAACGACCGTAATACACTTCTGGTAGATTGTCACCGGTATATTCGCAGTATCTCAAATCGGTAACGTGTCCGGTAGCTTGCCATGCGGGAACTTGCGCTACGTCTCCTACAAAAAGTACAAATCTCATAGGAGTTGACCCTTGATAAATGTTCTGTAAATAAGTTTTAATAGCAGAAGTAGTGGTGCCTACAACATCTGTATAACCTACGGTAACCTTAAATCCTTTTTTAACTTTCCAAGCAATGAAAGGAGCCAATTGGGCTTCAAACATTCTATCTGAAATAATTACCAAATGAGTTGGCGCTTGCGAAATGAGCTCGCGTGTGCCATAATTCAGTTGGTTTAATAACGAACCATTTGCGTAACTAGAATAAGCATCTTCATATTTGGCCTTTATTGCCTTTGTACCGGTATGATCGGCGTTGACAAATCGGATTTCTACTTCCAAATCGTTTAAGATCCTCAACGTGTTTTCCACAGGATTGTATTGAATAGGGCTGATTTCGATGCGACCCAATCTAGTTTCACGCATTTGACCAGATTCAAAATAACGGGCTATTTCAGTATTGAAATAAGCATTGGTTTGGTAAACAACATCATTTTTGGAAAGTGAAACAATTGTTTCGCTTTTAGATTGTGAACGGTTGGCAGGAATAATCTTATCTACCATTCCATAATCAGATAAGTGGATGATTTGTTCGGTATAACTCAAAACGTTAAAGACCACTTCAGCATTTTGTGGAACTTCAATCAATCGGGTTAATACCGGTATGTTTGGAATTCCTTCTTGATAAATGTTGTTTAATTGACTTTGAGAAAGCGCAACAAAATTTCCTATAGTGGTATTTTGTTGTTTTGTCTCCAGCATAGACATTCCCATTTGTATTACAAAGCCATCATTGGTCATGTTTTTGGAAATGAGGTAATCTCTACCATTTAAAGGTATCTGAACTTTGTTTTGGCTAAAACTAGTTGCAATTGTAAATAAAGCAAATAGGAAAAGTGTAAATTTTGACATTTGATTCAAGATTATGTTAAGGTGCAAATATAATGTTAATTGAAAATCAAATAAATGATAAAAATCAAATTTCAAGGAGTACTTTTTCATAAAACATCGCTGCATATAAAAAAACAACGCAAAAAAACATGATAAAAATCATGTGATATAAATATTTTGTTACATTTGTCACCGAAATATTTTAAATGTCATCCCAAATGTCCCAATCAACCGTTCTTATTTCTTCCCAGACTAAATCTTTTACTTTGTTAAAAGATTTGAGTCAATTGGTCAAATTTCGTTTGACGATGATGGTTGTATTTTCTACCGGCGTTGGATTTTTGATGGCAACTACTACCAACTTTCAATGGATTTCTTTTTTGATTTTATTGGTCAGCGGATTTTTGATTACCGGTGCAGCCAATGGAATTAATCAAATCATCGAAAGAGATTTGGATAAGTTGATGACACGTACTCAAAACAGACCGATTGCTCAAGGAAGACTTAGTATTGCTCAAGCTTTGGGCTGGGTAAGTGTGATGAGTTTTGTAGGCGTTTTTTTATTGGCTACTTATATCAATTCTATCGCTGCTATTATTGGTGGATCGTCATTGTTGTTGTATGCTTTTGTCTATACGCCTTTGAAACAGAAAAGCAGCTTGTCGGTATGGGTTGGAGCTATAGCCGGAGCCGCACCACCTTTAATAGGTTATACCGCTGTTACAGGTACAATTGATGCAACTGCTTGGTTTTTATTTGCCGTTCAATTTGTGTGGCAATTGCCTCATTTTTGGGCATTGGCTTGGGTTCTAAACGACGAATACAACAAAGCCGGTTTTTTCCTCTTACCTTTTAAATCGGGAAGATCTAAAAATAGTGCTGCCATTACCTTTGTTTCTGCTTTGGGATTGTTACCACTTGTTTGGATCTCTTATGAGATGGAAATAACCTCTATAAACATCAGTATCTTGCTGTTGGTGGCAACTGTAAATTTTGTTTACCAAGCCTATCAACTTTGGCAAACACTCGAACTGAAAGCTGCCAGAAAATTGATGTTTGGGTCTTTCTATTATTTACCTATCGTACAAATTTTATTCATCATTGCTCATTATCTAAAATAATGTAATTTAATATGTTAGTAGTTTACTCTTTAGTTTTTATCCTTCTATTTCTCGTTTTAACTTTTACTACCGGGAAGTATTTCAACACCACTGGAGATTATAAAATATTCCATAAAATGAACAAAAACCAAGCGCAATTGGTTTTTATTTTTGGGGTTTTGTTTTTTCTCTTTGTCATTTGGCAAATTGCAAAATGGGGAAAAGGTTTATTACCTGTTGCAGCTTCCGAACATGGAGCCGAATACGACAAATTGATGAAAATAACCATGTTAATCATTTTTACGGTTTTTGTCTTGACGCATATCGTTTTGTTTTATTTTGTGCTCAAATACTACCACAGACGAAATAAAAAAGCAGCTTATGTTACTCACAACACCAAACTCGAAATCGTGTGGACGGCTATACCTACACTAGTCTTGGCTATTTTGATTTACCAAGGTTTGTACAATTGGAATAGCATCATGAAACCTTTGACAGAGAAAGATCAACCGGTGATTGTGGAATTGTATGCCAAACAGTTTGATTGGACAGCTCGTTATGCCGGAACCGATAAACAGTTGGGAAGAGCCAATTTTCAATTGATCAAAGGAGCCAATTTCTTAGGCTTGGATTCAACCGACGTTTCCAGTCAAGATGATAAGATTGTCAAAAGTGAATTTCACATTCCTGTAGGCAAACCTGTACAGTTTGTATTTCGATCTCAAGATGTAATTCACAGTGCTTATATGCCCCATTTTAGAGCGCAGATGAACTGTGTGCCAGGATTGAAAACCCAATTCAATTTTGTTCCAACCATTACCACCAATGAAATGCGTCAAAATGTAAAAGATGCTGCATTTGATTACTATTTATTGTGTAATAAAATTTGCGGTACTGCACATTACAATATGCAAATGAAAATTGTAGTGGATACACCTGAGGAATATGAAAAATGGCTGGCTGATCAAAAAACTTTCCAATAAGAAACTACCTTTAACTCATATCTAATATCTCAATACTTTCAAAAAATGAGTCACGAACATCATCAAAGTTTTATTTCTAAATACGTTTTCTCGACCGATCACAAAATGATTGCCAAGCAATTTTTAATCACCGGATTTATCATGGGATTTGTGGCCTTGGTCATGTCGGTTTTGTTCCGATTACAATTGGGCTGGCCCAATGAAAAATTTGACATCTACAATATGTTATTGGGTTCTTGGGCTTCCGATGGCGTCATGGCTCCCGATAAATATTTGTCATTGGTAACCATGCACGGGACCTTAATGGTGTTTTTTCTTTTGACTGCCGGATTGAGCGGAACTTTTAGTAATTTATTGATTCCCTTACAAATCGGGGCACGAGATATGGCTTCCGGTTTTATCAATATGTTGTCTTACTGGATTTATTTAGGCGCATCGGTTATCATGTTGATTTCGCTAGGTGTAGAAGGTGGCGCGGCTTCTGCCGGTTGGACAATTTATCCACCGTTGAGTGCTTTACCTCAAGCTATTCCCGGTTCGGGATTGGGCATGACGTTGTGGTTGATAGCCATGACTTTGTTTATAGCCTCTTCTTTATTGGGTAGTTTGAATTACATCGTCACCATTATAAACCTTCGCACCAAAGGGATGAGTATGACACGTTTGCCTTTGACGATATGGTCGTTTTTGATTACAGCTGTCATAGGCGTTTTATCTTTTCCCGTATTGTTGTCAGCGGCATTGTTGTTGGTTTTTGATCGCAGTTTTGGAACGAGCTTTTATTTGTCGGATATTTATATAGGCGGACAAGCTTTAGAACATTTTGGAGGAAGTCCGGTGTTATTCCAACACTTGTTTTGGTTTTTGGGACATCCCGAGGTATATATCGTATTGTTACCTTCCTTGGGGATTACTTCGGAGATTGTTTCAACGATGTCACGCAAACCCATATTTGGTTACAAAGTCATGATATATTCTATGTTGGCCATTGCCGGTTTGTCATTTATCGTGTGGGGTCACCACATGTTTGTGACCGGAATGAATCCGTTTTTGGGTGCTGTATTTACCTTGACAACCCTATTGATTGCTATCCCATCTGCTATTAAAGTATTCAATTATTTAACGACATTATGGAAAGGAAATATTGTATTTTCTCCTGCCATGTTGTTCAGTATCGGATTGATTTCGACATTTATCACGGGTGGAGTTACCGGATTGATTTTAGGAGATTCCACGTTGGATATCAACGTTCACGACACATATTTTGTAGTCGGACATTTTCACATTGTGATGGGACTTTCGGCTATTTTTGGCATGTTTGCAGGTGTTTACCATTGGTTTCCCAAATTGTTTGGTAGAATGATGAATACCCGTTTGGGATATATTCACTTTTTTATCACCATTATTTCTGCTTATGGCGTGTTTTTTCCCATGCATATTTTGGGATTGGCAGGTGTTCCACGTAGGTATTATACCAATTCGGCTTTTCCCATGTTTGACGTATTTATCGACATGAATGCCATGATGAGTATTTTTGCCATATTGGCCTTTATTGCTCAGTTGATTTTTATGTACAACTTTATTTACAATGCGGTGAAAGGACCCAAAGCGGTTCAAAACCCATGGAATAGCAACAGTTTGGAATGGACTACACCTGTAGAACACATTCACGGTAATTGGGATGGCCCCATTCCCGAAGTACATCGTTGGCCTTATGATTACAGTAAGGTAAACGACCAAGGAGATTATGTCAGTGGAACCGATTTTATTCCTCAGACCACACCGCTTTATGAAGGTGAAAAGGAGCATAGTTAATACCCATTCTAGTAAGTCAGATTTTAATCTTCACAATTTAAAGAAATGAATATCACCTTAGATCGCAATCAATCTATTTTACATAAATCTCTTTTGTGGGTAGGCATCATCAGTATCGTGATGTTTTTTGCCGGACTGACTAGTGCAGTCGTGGTGAGTAAGACCTCAGGAAATTGGGTTTCTTATCAGATTCCGAGTGTGTTTCTCATCAGTACTTTGCTGATAGTAACCAGTAGTTTTACCTATCAAATGGGTTTGAAACTAGCATCCTCACAATCATGGAATGCCGCAAAAGGCTTGTTTGTGTTGACCGGAATATTGGGCGTATTTTTTATGGTAGCTCAGTTTTATGGATGGAGCCAACTCGTAGCGCAAGGCATTTTTGCCACTGGTGTAAAGAGTAATGTATCGGCTTCCTATTTTTATTTGATTGTATTTTTACACTTGTTGCATTTTGTAGCAGCAATGATCAGTTGGGCTATTGTAACGGTAAAAACGTTTAAAAATCGCTATACCCATGGTGTATCTAAAATCGAAGTAAGTGTCCTATTTTGGCATTTCCTCACCGGATTATGGGTCTATGTATTCTTCTTTTTACAAAACATGATACAAGGATAATATTAATTCCATCTCGATAACCCAGAGAATCAGAAAGCAAATCTAATTTCTAATTTCTAATTTCTAATTTATATATGTCTCACGCAACACAAGATAACAGTTCAGATCGTTGGCAAGGTGGTGTACTGCCTTTCAAAGTGAATTACGGCAAACTCATGATGTGGTTTTTCCTGATTTCAGATGCTTTGACTTTTACAGCCTTTTTGGTGGCCTACGGTTTTCAAAGATATTATCACGAAGGCGTTTGGCCGAAAGCCGAAAACGTCTTTACTCATTTCCCATTTTTACACGGTGATCATCCGCTGTTGTACGTGGCTTTGATGACCTTGGTTTTGATTTTGAGTTCGGTTACTATGGTATTGGCTGTAGAATCGGGACATAGAAATTACAAAAAAGGGGTTAAAAAATGGTTGTTTATGACCATCATCGGAGGATTGATTTTCTTGGGTTCTCAAGCTTGGGAATGGTCACATTTTATACATGGTACTCATGAAGGCGCCTTGAAATTAGGAAAAGGTACTTATACCATGCCAGATGGTTCGGTGAAAATCACGCAGGGAAATATCGCCCAATGGGGAAATGAAGCCAAAACCGAACTCATCATGCCTTTTAAAGCCGATGGTAAACCGGTAAGCGTGAAAGGAGCTGAAGCGCAAAAAATTATTGCCAATGGAACACCTATCCAAGGAGCCAATTTGAAAGAAAATGAATACGGACCTACCTTGTTTGGCAATTTCTTTTTCTTTATTACCGGATTTCACGGAACCCACGTTTTGAGTGGAGTTATTCTAAACCTCATCGTGTTCATCATGGTTTCTCGTGGTGTTTTTGAACGCAAGGGCAATTATGAAATGGTGGAAAAAGTAGGATTGTACTGGCATTTTGTGGATTTGGTATGGGTATTTGTTTTTACCTTCTTCTATCTGATTTAAAACAATGGTTTTATATATTTTTAAAATTTAATTCAAACGATTTCAAGTATGAATGATATGCACAACCCCAACGATTATGCTACCACGCATAGTGAAGAAGCAGGAGTCCAAATTCGCAAAACCATCTGGAAAGTATTCTGGATTTTATTGGGTGTTACTTCGATAGAGGTAGCCTTGGGTATTTTTTATCAAGATTGGGGCATCAATTTTAGTGTTGTCAAAACGACATTTATCGTATTGACTTTGGTCAAAGCGTATTTTATCGTGGCAGAGTATATGCACTTGAAACACGAAAATTCTTATTTAAAGAAATTAGTGGTGATCCCTTATGCCTTTTTAGCTATATATTTACTCTTGTTGCTGTTGACTGAAGGCGGCTACTCTGAACGCATGATAAACTTTATGTTCTAATGTTTATAAAAAAATTCAGATCTCAATTGATTGTAGGAAGTGTTTTTCTCTTTCCTATCTTGTTTTACGTATTGTTGAGCATTGGCAAACATGGCTACACCCGATTGGCTTATTACGGGCCGAATCAAGCCCAAATGAAGATGGAACAAGCCTATGAATTGGACTCGGGTTCCTTCGTCAATCAAAATGCCGATACGCTTTTTATACAAGACAATCGGCACAAGATAAGTGTTTGGAGTTTGATCAACACCAATGATTATTTGCTTACGCCATCGGTGATAGCCAACCTACAATTTTTACAAGACCGTTTTAAAGACCGAAGTGAGTTGCAATTTTTTAGTTTGGTTTCCAATGAAGTTTCGGATGGGGATATCCAAGCATTTATCCAAAAATTGAATATTGAAACACACAATTGGCAAGTTTTACATGCGGATTCTGTTCGAGTCAATCAGTTTGCTCAAAACCAACTATTCTTGAAATACAAACAACTTCCCGATAGTTTAAACCAAGTAGTTCCTACGGTCCAATTGGTATTGGTAGATCAAAATTTGCGGATTCGCGGGTATTTTGATGGTGCTACTCACAAGGAAGTGAAGGAAGAACTGTTGGATGCCATCGATATGTTGATTCGAGAGCAATTTGTGATTTACAAGGATAAATCCAAAATCAAAAAAGGAATTTAGTCACTGTTGATACAACCCCATCTTATGTTTAAAAAATTATTCATTACTTTGCTTTTAATCTTCATTCAAATGGAGGTATGGTCGCAGTGTACCATGTGTAAAGCCACAGTAGAATCTCAAGTTAAAGAAGGTACTTTGACTATGGATGGCATCAACAACGGCATTATTTATTTGATGATTGCACCCTATTTACTTCTTTTGGGCGTTGGATATATGCTCTATAAGAATTACCGCAAAAGCAAAAACGCAGTAGCAGATCAGGAAGGGTAATTTTTAAAACCATCCTAAAGTTAAAGGAATAAAGATTTTTTTACCGCAATCTCTATTAACCCACCAAGCTGCAGTCCTGAAGTCTTTTAGTCTTGTAATCATTACATCACCCATGCAAACCAAAAACTCCCAACTCATTCGCATCTGGTTACTGACCGGAATCTTTCTCGTATTGCTCATGGTCATCATAGGTGGGATTACCCGATTGACCCAGTCGGGTTTGTCTATGGTGCATTGGAAACCCTTGCATTTTTTACCACCACTCAATGAAGTGCAGTGGCAAGAAGAATTTGCCGCTTATCAAACGTCCCCCGAATTCCAACATTTCAATGCCCATTTTACGCTCTCTGATTTCAAGAGTATTTACTTTTGGGAATACTTACATCGGCTGATTGGTAGGATTATGGGATTGGTGTTTTTCATTCCATTTGTATATTTTTATGTGACCAAAAAGATAGAAAACAGGCGTTTATTAGGGCAATTGTTGCTCATTTTTGCTTGGGGAGGATTACAGGGATTTTTGGGCTGGTATATGGTTAAAAGCGGTTTGGTGGACAATCCTCATGTCAGTCATTATCGATTGGCGATTCATTTGATTACGGCTTTTACCATGGTTTCCTATATGTATGGGGTGACATTGGAATTGCAACATCCCAAAGCCACTTCCCAACCCAATAAACATTCGAAATGGCCTATTTTCCTCTATTTTATAATCTTATTTCAAATCGTATATGGGGCTTTTACAGCAGGATTGAAAGCCGGTTATCTCTACAGCACCTATCCGTTGATGCAAAATGCCTTTTTTCCTTCCGATGCCGTACAAGCCTTCCGTTCAAGTGGTGTGCTGTCTTTCTTTGAAAATCATGCGACGGTACAATTTACCCATCGCTGGTTGGGATTTATCGTATTGGGATTGGTCCTAGGGATGTACATCCAACTCAAAAACAAAGCGACTTCTGCGCATTTCAAACAAGCCTTCCTTACCGTTGTGATCTTGATTACGCTACAGTTTACCCTAGGTGTACTAACCCTTCTGTTACATGTACCTATCGTTTTGGCAGTTTTACATCAGTTAGTCGCTGCTTTATTGTTGCTGGCTGTGGTGCGGGTTTGGTATTGGGGACGTTTGGAAATACGTTAGCCTTTTTATTGAACCAAGCATCGCTTTGGTAACTAGGTGTGACGAACCTACATCACGACAACCTCACGACTGAAAGTAATGACATTTTTTGTATCATAATCAAATCTAAACGTATTAAATCGTATCAATTTATACTTGCAGTTAGTCATAATTTAAAACAAACTTTATGAAACAATCATTGTTTTTTTTATCTCTGATATTTTTTCTCAACAATTTTGTAAATGCTCAATCTTGTAAAATAGCAAAGAGTTTTGTAGGACATAAAGAGGCTATTTTAGGAATTGCCCAATCTCCAAACGGAAAATATATTTTATCAGGTAGTGATGATAATTTTGCTTTTCTGTGGGATGAAAATGGGGTAATCATTGACACGATAGATGTTCACCTTAAGAGTGTGAATGATGTAGTCTTTTCACCAGATAATAAACGTTTTATAACAGCAGGTTCTGAAGGTACATTTGTGATTTGGAATATGGACGGAACCAAAGTAACAAGCGTTGTTGCCGACGAAGTATATGTTAAAACTATAGTTTATTCAAACGACGGAAAATATATTTTAAGTGGCGGTGGCGACAATACAGCAAAATTGTGGACGGCAGATGGTATTCTTTTAAAAACATTTGAAGGACACAGTTGTACCGTTTATCAAGCCTCTTTTTCTCCCAATAATGAGTTAATTGTGCTGGCAAGTTGTGATAAGACAGCGTCAGTTTGGAGTATTAATGGAAATAGGATTTTGATTTTAAAAAAACATAAAAGTGGGGTAAGTGCTGCAAGTTTCTCACCAGATGGTAAAAGTATCCTGACAGCCAGTTTCGACAAAACAGCAGTAATATGGAATTTAAAAGGAAAACCCATGACAACATTAAAAGGACATTCAGGAGAAATTAATCAGGCAGAATATGCATCAAATGGAAAATATATTTTGACAGGTAGTGAAGATGGAACAGCTAAATTGTGGGATAATAATGGGAAACTTATTAAGACATTTGATGAAAAAAATGAAACAGAATATACTTCTGCTACATTTTCGACAGACGGAAAGTTTGCTATTGTTTCATCAAAAGACAATGCTATTAATTTTTGGTATTTACCCTAATAAACGATTCCTAAATTGGTTTGCCACAGATTCCACAGATTTCTGCAGATTTCCGCAGATTATTTATTAAAAATAGTTAACCACGTGAAAGGATTCGCGCAGAAGTGACGTTTGTTGTTTGTGGGTTATTATTTTTAGATATTTTTAGTTTTGTACCCTATAGGCTCTCTGGGTTCTTGAGGTGGATCTAAAAGTCGTTTTAAAGCATTAAAGATGAGTTGAATTTCTTCTTCGTGTTTGTTAGTAATTTCATTTTGTTTGAGCATTGTTTTTTCTAAGAGTTCCATTTTTAATAAAACATCTTTATGAGTTAAAAGTATTTCACGTATTCGGGTAAATATTCTTATGATTTTGATGTTTACTTCTATAGCCGTTTTACTACTCAAAACACTAGATAGCATGGCTATACCTTGTTCAGTAAAACAAAAAGGAGCATAACGCAAACCCATTTTATCTTCATTGGAGATGCCAAATTGGCTCCTCCAATTTTGCAACTCTTCTTTATTCATTTCAAACATAAAATCTTCTGGAAATCTATCAATGTTCCGCTTTACTTGTCGCTTTAATTGACTTGTTTCTACCCCGTACATCTCAGCTAAATCTCTATCTAACATTACTTTTTTTTCTCTAATGGTGTAGATTTTATTTATTACTTTATCATCGGTTAGGGTTAGGTATCTGCTCATAAATATTTTTTCGTAAAAGTTAAAAAAAATCTATTTTAAATACTTTTTTTCTGCAAAATTGTATCCACCAATATCGCTCATGTCTTTATGTGTGGTCTAGTTTTAATGAAAATAAGGGTTATTAATATTTTTAAACATTTTCACCTCCACTGCCTTGCGAATCTTTTCTCAAGGTCTAGTTCCTAGATTTTAACTTCAATTTTGAAATCTTTTTTCAAATGAGTTGTATAAATTCATTATTCGCATCAATATTATGCTAGATTTTGAGCCGAATCAAACCACTAATCGGCTCATGAGGTAAGTGCATTTGCCACAGATTCCACAGATTAACGCAATTTATTTCTGAACTAAAGGAATCATAATTTCTTGGTGACCACGCGAAAGGATTCATGCGGTAGAGTTGCAATTTTTACATGGGTCGCATTTACACTACATCTAATAAGTAGGGTCTGCTGAAAAAGTCTTACTTATTAGTTTTTCAATAAATTAACTTAAAATCCTTGCACTTGATTAAAATTGATAATAAATCATTCTTCAATTTTAATATTGAATCCGTTCATTAAGGGAAACTATGTCCCGTAGGGACTATATATCTGTAGAAAAATCACACATGAATAAAAACACGCCGACGGTTGCAGCGAAGCTGCAACCGTCGGCGATAATCTTGTCGAACATCATACGCTACAGATATTTAGTCCATACGGGACTGTTCAATATAGTATATTTATGGAGGAAATAAATTAAAAATATTTTAAAGATAATCATAATCAAAGATAATATCTCAATTTAATCAGCAGACCCTAAGTATTCCTAGAGTTTCATAGCGTGCTAATTTCAAGCTTATATCCTTTGCCGCGTATTACCACAATTTGCATATTCGGATCAAATTCTAGTTTTTTTCTAAGTTTGGATATGAACATATCCAAACTACGTCCCACAATAACACCTTCATCTTCCCATATCTCTTTTTGAAGTCGGCTTCTCTCTATAATCTCGTTGGGAGACAAGGCAAAAATGAGCAATAAACGGGTTTCCGTTCCGGTTAGGTCTATTGTTTTTTCATTTATAATAAGTTTCTTGTTTTTCGCGTCAAACAATACCGAACCCAAAGTGATTGTTTGGTTAACTTGACTGTCGGCTATAGCTTTTTGCGATTTAAAAGATCTCAAAAAAAGTATACTGAAAAATCCTAAAAAAGACAAGCTCCCTAGAAGATATAAACGCTTAACCATCTTTGTACTGGTTGGTTTGAATTTAATATTGATCATGTAACATGCTTTGGGCTGCTTTCTTCCTATACAAGCCACAATATTATCTTTCTTGTTTTTGGATATGGCATATCCATAGGCTACACTTGAGTTGCTACAATTCAAAACATTTACAATATAATTACTAGAGTGTGGCGCGTTGTCCAAAAAACGTCGGGTAGTATGCAATAGCGAGTCTGGTATAAAAGTAAACTCTTTCTCAAAACTGATCTGATATTCATTTTCTGCAAGCAATTGTATCGGGAGTACCCTTGATGTACGATCGCCCGACTGAAGAAGGATTTCATGTCCGATTCTGCGAAGCAAAACTTCCCTTTTGGCAAACTCAAAGTCGTCACGTTCCTCCATGCTGAAAGCCGCATAGATTACACAGATAATCGAGAGAAATATTAATCCTAACAGGTATTTGCGTTTTCCTGAAAGGAGATTTTGGCTATCAAACATATTGTCAAGTTAATATTTACAAAGTTTACATTTTTATTTACAATTGTAAGCTCACATGCCGAAAAATATTAAAGTATTTTTGCTGCATAAACTTTAAAAGGAGATAAACTATGTTATTAAATAAAGCTACTAAAAACACTAAAAAAATTATTTATGTACTGATTATATCGCTGGTTGTGATAGGCGGACTGGTATTTAACTTCGCTCCGTTTACCTTCGGTTCGGGTGCTAATCGTGAAATGAAAAATGAAACTACTGAAAAATCAATTCAAAAGCCGCTCACTGCTGCGGAAAGTGATGCTGTATTGAAAAAATGGGAGGCTAGCCCTGATGGTATCATGTTCAAAGAATGGGAAGCGTCTCCTGCAGGTAAAAAAGTGCAAGCCGGCATTGCTAAAATAAGCAAGTCTGTTAGTGATTTTACCAATATGGAGGGAGTTGTAACTTCTCTTTCTCTTCCGCCGGACTCAAAATTAGGTTTTGGTGTGATGGTGAGGATTCTTGATGAGGATTATATTCTTTCTTTTGGGATAGAACAGCCCGGCCAAAATATTTTGAATTTTAAAAGTGAATTTGAACAATTGCGCAACCTGAAAGTTGGCGACAAAATAATTATAAAAAGCCATAGCATTTCGAAAGCTCCTAAGTATTCCTATCCCATAATATCGGGTGACTATGTAGAACGAGATGGTAAAATAATTTATAAACGTACACCTCGCAAAGACGGTTGCTAAGTAAAGATGGAGATAATTGGCTGCTGCATGAGAGACGGGAAGAGCATTTGCCACAGTTTTCGCAGATTGACACAGATTACTTGTTAAAAGTAGTTTTGTTAACTACGCGAAAGGATTCGTACGGTAGCGGCGATTTTTTAGATCTTATTTTTTGGGTTTGCTTCCCAGATAGAAAACTATTTCACCACCGTTTTTTAGGGCGTCATAAGTAATTGTATTTCCTTTTAATGCGATGCCATTGATGGTTATTTTTTGTACATATACCGCTGTACTGCTTTGATTTACTGTGTTAATTTTTAAAGTTTTCCCATTTTCCAAATGGATAACTGCCCATTGAACCATAGGACTTCCAATGGCATAATCATTGGAACCCGGCGTAACAGGGTAAAATCCTAATGCACTAAAGATGTACCAAGCACTCATTTGACCTGCATCATCATTGCCACATAGTCCGTCAACTTTATTTTGATACATCGTATTCATAATCATTCGAACGCGTTCTTGCGTTTTCCAAGGTTGGTTGGTCCAATTGTACAGATACGGAATATGATGTCCGGGTTCGTTGCCGTGAACGTAACTTCCTATCATGCCATCTCGTGTAATGTCTTCATTTTTTTCAATGTATTGGTCTTCCAAAGGAGTCGTAAAAATGTAATCCAAGTGTTTGGAAAACTGATCTTTTCCGCCCATCATGCTTATCATTTGATCCAAATTTTGAGGAACATACAAACCATAATTTAGCGCATTGCCTTCTATAAAACCTTGACCTTCGGTGTCTAAGGGTTCAAAGTTTTTTCGCCAACTGCCATCCGATAATTTGGGTCGCATGTAGCCGATTTCTGGGTCATAGACCTTGTTGTAATTTTCTGCTCGATTCAAATACTCTTCCAAGATTTCCTTTTGGCCTGCCTTTTTAGCAATTTGAGCGATACACCAATCGTCATAAGCATATTCTAATGTTTTGGAAACGGAACTTCCACTGATGTCTTCGGCTACATATCCTTTTTCCATATACTGCTTCATCCCTGGATAATAGGGAACAGACGAAGTATTGACACAAGCTTGCAACGCCTTGTTTATATCTACATTGGTGGTTTCTTTTGCAAGCGCATCAGCGATTACCGAAACGGAATGATAGCCAATCATACACCAATTTTCATTGGCATAATGACTCCATACGGGAAGCATTTTGTGGACACTTTGGTCGTGATGAGCCAACATGGATTTGATCATATCATTGTTGCGTTTGGGTTGAATGAGGTTGAATAGCGGATGCAAAGCGCGGTAAGTATCCCAAAGCGAGAAAACGGTATAATTGGTAAATCCATCGGAGGTGTGTATGTTTTGGTCCAACCCTCGATAGGAACCATCGACATCTTCATATAAAATGGGTGATAACATGGTGTGGTAAAGAGCGGTGTAAAAATTTTCTTTTTCCGCTAGGGTAAGCGTTTCAACTTCGACTTTGGACAATTCCGAATTCCATTTGGACTGTGTTTCCAATTTGGTTTTGTCAAAATCCCAATGTGGAATTTCGGTTTCTAAATTCAGCAAAGCCCCTTGCATACTCACCGAAGAAAGGGCCAATTTGATTTTAATTTTTTCGTTTTCTTCGGTTTTGAAATTAAAATAGGCTCTGATATTTTTACCTGCCATTTCAGGAAAATTTTCTTCTTGGTTGAATTGTCGGTAAAAACCTCTGTATGGAGTAACATCGTATTTTTTATGACCATAAGACTCAAAAGGTTTTGAAAATTTCATAGCAAAATATTCCGTTCGGGTTCTTGCCCAACCATTGGTCTGACGGTAGCCGGTAATAGTGCTGTCATTTTCAACCCGAATGAAGGTCCATACATTTTTATCCTCATAATTGTAAATGCTATACATCATGTCTAAAATGATATGCGCCTGCTCTGATTGGGGAAAGGTGTATTGGTGAAAACCCACTCTATCGGAAGCCGTAAGTTCGGCAGTGATCTCATAATCGTCCAATTTTACCTTGTAATAACCCACTTGGGCAGTTTCATTTTGATGTGAAAACTGCGTATGAAAACCACTTTTTGGCAGATGGGCTTGACCGGGTTCTAAATTTAGAGTTCCGGTAGTCGGCATTACCAGAAAATCGCCCAAATCGGAATGTCCGGTACCGCTCAAATGGGTATGCGCAAATCCAAAAATGGTGTTGTCCTCATATTGATAACCGGCACAATAGGCATAGGCTTCAGGATTGTATTTTTGATCCACAAACATATTCATGTAATTGGTCTCCGGACTCAACTGTACCATTCCAAAAGGCGTGGTAACACCCGGAAATACATGTCCCATTTTTTGAGTTCCAATGAGGGGATTTACAAACGAGATGTAATTAGTATTTGAAATATTTTGGGCAAAGCTCATCGTTGAAAAAAAGAAGAGGATGATGAAATTTTTCATTTTTTGACGTTGCTGAATTTTGGATGAATCAGTTTAACAAATTAAAGAAATTTGCCACAGATTTCGTAGATTGCCGAAGATTATTTGCTGAAATAGAGGAATCCTAATTTCTTGGTGACCACGCAAAAGGATTCGCGCGGTTTCGGAACAATGAACTCAGCTAAAAACACACACAAATTGAACTAATAAATTTAAACTCATGAAATGAGCATGACAAAAAGTTGACAACAACCGAAAATGAATATGCGAATTACACTCGCCTCGCTGCGAAGCGGGTCTGACCATTAAAAAACAACTGCGAAGCACATCAGTGAACTCCTCTATAAAATAATACAAAGTGAACTAAACAATTATATACAGATGAAAACAGTTAAAAAAGAATCCGATTTATCAATCACCGTCCATAATTTAAGTTTGTCTTATCGTGATGTAGGAGTAGGAAGTGTTCCTATTATCTTTTTGCATGGGTTTCCTTTCGATAAAACGATGTGGCAACCTCAGTTGGATTGCTTCAAAACTTCTCACCGTTTAATTTCATTTGATTTGAGGGGATTTGGAAAATCAACCGATGAGCAATCATCCTTAAGTATAAATGGGTTTGTGGATGACTTGATTCAGTTTATGGATGTATTAAATATAGATACAGCAATCTTGTGTGGATTGTCCATGGGAGGATACATTGCCTTACAGGCCATGAAGCGATTTCCTAAGCGCTTTAAAGCCCTAATCTTATGTGATACACAATGTATCGCCGATACCCAAGAAGGAAGAGAAAAACGCTATAAAGCTATAGCTGCATTTGAAGTTGACGGAGTCAAAAATTTCAACGAAGGTTTTGTAAAAAATATTTTCCACAAAAATTCAATTGCCCATAAACAGGAATTGGTCGAACAAGTGAGAAAAGTAGTATTTTCCAATTCCAAACAGATTCTCACACAAGGTTTGCTAGCACTTGCAGAACGTTCAGAAACATGCGCTACTTTGAAGGAAATCAGCGTCCCAACATTGATTATATGTGGTAGAGAAGATATCGTCACACCACTTGCTCAATCGGAAAGTATGCAAACGAGTATAACAGGGTCCATACTTCGCGTTATTGATGATGCCGGTCATGTTTCAAATCTTGAACAACCCGATGTATTTAACAAGTACCTTCAAGACTTCTTAACGACTTTAGAACT
>JADZFW010000083.1 GCA_020854235.1 Flavobacteriaceae bacterium | reverse complement strand
ATTTCGTTGGAGAAAGTAATGGTGAATTTCCATCTCGTTGGGATGTGACCAAAGGTACAGTTGAGATAGCCAATTGGGGTGGAGAAAATGTGGTTTGGCTTAAAAAAACCAATGCTAATGTTCCTGATGCCATATTACCATTCTTAAAAAATCGAACAGAAGATTATCTTCCTGAAGAATTTACAGTTGAAATGGACGTATATTTTCATTCAGATTATAATTTAAACAAAACCTATTATATTTTCTTATATGATTCAAAAAATCAAATGAAAATTTTGTCACCTTCAAAACCTATCCGTATTACCTTCAATCAAATCACATATGACCTTAATGGAGATACTTATACCGGACAAGATGCATTGAAACCCAAAGAAGGCTGGCGTCACGTGGCTATTTCCTTCAATAAAAGAGCGTTAAAAGGTTATTTAGATGATATGAGATTAGTCAATGTCCCCAATATTGAATTTAATCCAACTGGAGTAATGATTTCGGCTCATAATGTTTCAGGTAATGGCAAACCCTTTGTTAAAAATGTTCGAATCGCCAAAGGCGCAGTACCCTTATACGACAAATTTTTGACTGATGGCAAATTCATTACCACCGGAATCAAGTTTGACGTAGCTAAAGCCACCCTCAAACCCGAAAGTATGGGAACCATCAATTACGTCGTCAAAATGATGCAGGACCATCCCGAATTGAAATTTTCAGTAGAAGGGCACACAGACAGCGACGGAACCGAGGCTGCCAATCAAACGCTTTCCGAAGCCAGAGCCAAAGCCGTAAAGGAAACCATGATCAAAGCCGGAATTAGTGCAGATCGATTGACTAGTAAAGGCCATGGCGAATCCAAACCCATGGCAGGTAATGATACGCCCGAAGGTAAAGCGCAAAACCGCAGAGTGGAATTTGTAAAGATCTAATTTTCTCAATACTAATTTTAAATATTTAACAAAATGGACAAATTAATCAACTTAGCAAAACAATTTATCTTATCTCCTAAGGAAGCTTGGGAAAGCGTAAAAGATGATACTTCTACAGCACAACAACATGTGACTTCTTATGTTTTTCCTTTGGCTCTAATTCCGGCAATTGCAACGTTCATTGGGTTTGGATTTATAGGATATATTCATTCTATTGAATGGGGCATTTCTAGTGCCGTGATGTCTCTAATCAATACTTTGTTGGGCGTTTTTATTTCCGGTTTTGTCATTCATAAATTGGCTCCAAGTTTTCAAACCGAAGTGAGTTTGGATAAAGCCGTTAAATTGGTAGGGTTCTCTTATACAGCCGCTTTAGTGGGTGGTATTTTCAATATTTACACACCATTAGCAATTTTAGTATTTATAGCCGCAATCTATAGCCTTTATGTTTTATATCTCGGTTTCAAACCTATGACCAACGTATCTGAAGAAAAATCTGTAGGATATTTTGTGGTGAGTCTAGTAGTCATCATATTAGTTTATGTTGTGATTGGTATTGTACTAACAGCTTTATTTGGGGCTATAGGATTTGCTACAATGAAAGGCAGTTTTACCATGTAATTATTTATATATACAAATCGTGTTGCAGGTGTTCTGAATACATGGTAAGAACACCTGTTTTTTATAATTTAATTATCAAATTTATTATCAAATGAAAAAATTTTTAATAGTATCTGCAATAATGCTTTTAGTCGTAGCTTGTAAAAACGATGCTCCCAAAACCGATGCCGATTCGAGCATGAAAGAAGTTGCCGCCGAAATGGCCGGAATGAAAACTTACATGATTCAATACAAAATGGAAATGAAAGCTGAAGGAATGAAAAGTATGTCACTCATGACCCAATATGTGGACATGAAAAACAACAAATATGCTATGGAATCGGAAAGTAGTAGCGAGATGATGGGTGTAAAAACCAATGAAAAATCTTTGACATTGAACGATGAGGAATGGACTTATATCATCAATCTCAAAGATAAAACAGGAATGAAAATGAAATCTGATGAAAGTAAAGAAGATCCTATGGATAAAATCAAACCGGAGGATGATGTCACTTTTCGTCAAATGGTAGAAAAAGAGGGTGGGAAGATTGTTGGAAATGAAAATTTTTTAGGAAAAGATTGTATCGTTGTAGAAGTTTCTCAAGAAGGAATGAGTACCAAAATGTGGTATTACAAAGGAATTCCTCTTAAAATGACAAACGAATTCTACACGATGGAGGCCACAAAATTTGAAGAGAATGTGTCCATTCCAGCTTCAAAATTTGCCGTCCCAGATGGTATTAAGTTTTCTGAAATGCCATCCATGCCTGATATGAATTAGTTTAAAAATAGGTTTTGTATTCTCCGATAACACCTGGTTGTCGGAGAACAAAACACTACTAGTTTTGTAGAAAAAGACAAAGTTTTTTACCCAAATATCAAATGATTTCTAATTAGAAATGAATACTTTACACCATATTTTTCCTAAGATAGCATCGTTTTCTTTATTGCTTTTGTTGAATTTTTCTCTATTTGCGCAAAGTTGTGGAGATTATACAGAAAGTGATTACAATGCCATTTTTCAATCCATCTCTGAAGCTCAAAACTCCGGCAATGAATCGGAAGCAAAGTCCAATATTAATCAAGCCAAAACCATGGTGATCAATGATTTGTTTTATTTGGTAAATGAAACAATTCCGAGTGCAGTTGGACAATTTTGTAAATCGGGGAAACTATCCGAATATATGAATTGCTTGAACAATTTGGCTTCAAAAGGAGAATTTCTAGGTGTTGAATCCAACATAACTGATGCCGCCAGAAATAGGTACAAAGAAGCCGTTGAACAATGGACCACCGAATTGGCAAATGCTTCTGTTCCCTTCAGTGCCAAACCTTGCGAAGATTATCTAAGATGTTTATTTCAAGCGCAAATGGACAGAGATTTAGCAGGAATTGCCAAAAATGAAACGGATACTAAATTGCAACAAAAAATTGATGAAATCTTACTCAAAGGTTGCGAGCCTTGCTCTACCAAATGGATGATTATTGCCGAGGTAAACATTAGTTTCCTCACATCCGATGAAGATGGTACAGGAAACAGATTGGTAAACGTAAAAGGCCGTGCGACTTGGGATGTTGTTGATATAATATTGGACGTCAATAAATACCAAGACAAATGTAATATGATGGGTTTGAGTTTGGAAAAAACATTGCCAACAGTGCGTTACTCCAATCCCGGATTGCCAAAACCTACATTAAGTTTAATAGATGGAGATAAAGATTTTGCTACAGAAATGATTGATGCTGATATTGATTTGGATGTGGAATCAACAGATCAACTTCATACAATAGAGTTATTTGCCTATTTGGGATTTTCCGATGTAGGTGAACAAGTGAATATTCCGATCAAAGATAAACTTTTTAATCTTGAAAAACGTTTGCCTTTTAGTGTAACCGAAACGGTAACAAACGACGAAATTTCTAGTTATAGAGCCGATTTTAGATTCTATTTTTCACCTGTTTTTGATTATTAATCATAAGTAAAAATGAGAAAACTATTATACCTTTTACTACTGTTTATCACCTTGAGTTGTAAGGGAAAAAAAGAAGAAATCAATTCGCAGGAACTAGTTAAAGATTCTATACAGGAAGCGGAAACCCTATGGATTAGCGAAGATATTGGTATTCAAAAAGCGTTTGTTTGGAATGATACAATCACGAGAAAAGATGATGCACTTTTCGCTTATGGCACTAATATGGAACTTCCAAAACTACTTTCTAAAACCGGAGAATTTAAACCCTTGAATGACCAAATCAATTCGGATTTCAAGACGATGATGGATGAAGTAAAAACCAATCCCAAAACCAATCCGGATGCATATCACAAAGTGCAGTATACCTACTATTTAAAGGACAGTATCATCACCATAAAAATCGAAGATCTACACGCTTATCATTTATCGGAAGCTACTTCTGAATTTTATATATATCACTATGATATTAAGAATAACAAATTGTTGAATACAACAGAAATGTTTGGTGTTTTGGGATTATCCCAAGTACCGATTCTCAGTGCTTTCGCAGAGCAATGTTCCTTGCCACCCGATTATTCCGATCCACTTTTCAATACGGAATGGTTTGATCAAGTCAAATGGAAAAACCTCAATTTGTTAAAGTTTTATCAAAATGAAAAGCAACAAATTGTGCTTATCTATCCGGTCATAGAAAACGGAATTGAAGCCGAAATGCTTTTAGAATAAAATATTTTTTGGGTACGTTCCGATGAGAATCGGGACACTTGGAAGTCAACTTTTGTTGGCTTCCTTTTCCCCAAAAAATTTCCAAAAAAGTTTCCAAAAAAGTGAAAAAGAACCATATAATTAAAATTACACACTTCGTTTTTTTAGCTTATATGCGTTGTAAACAGAATGGTATAAAGTTGTCTTTGCAACTTTTTTTCACCGCAAAACCTTCTGTTTTTTCTAGATTCCTATCTACCTGTTCTACTATGTGGTGTTTTTTTAGATTGCTTTTTTCTTTTGATTATTGAAATCTTTTAAAAAGAGTTTTCAATGCATTTTACCTTTTCAACATTTATAGCTCATGCTAATACCTTTAAAATGAAAAAATATCTATTATGTTTATTCTTAACACTTGTGTTGTTTGAGTTGCAAGCACAAAGTAACACATTGGCTTCCGGTGGTACTGCTACTGGAAGTAGTGGTACTTTATCTTATTCCTTGGGGCAAATCGATTACAGTACCTTAACGGGTTCGGGTGGTAGTTTGTCGGAAGGCGTACAACAACCATACGAAATTGCTTCGTTAGATGCCGATGATTATCCCAATATCATACTGCAAATGAAAGTATATCCCAATCCTTTTGAAACTCAAATAATCTTGAGTATATCAGATTTTACTTCAGAATATTTGGAATATACAGTGTATGACATGCAGGGAAAATTGTTGATCTCCAACAAAATTTTAACTGTTGAAACTTCTGTATCATTAGAAAGTCAACAAGCCGCAACCTATCTTTTACAAGTCACCGATTCAGGTCAATTACTCAAAACTTTTATCATTATTAAAAAATAATCCAATGAAGAATTTTATCCATTCATTAAGCTTTTTCGTATTAAAAATTACGTTTATTTTGTTTTGGATTTCTGTTTCAGCTCAAAATCCACCTCAAAAAATTTCTTTTCAAGCAGTTGTGAGAAATAGTTCCAATACTTTAATATCCAACTCCGCTGTAGGTATGCGTATTTCTATTATTCAGGGAACTGTTTCGGGAGCAGTGGTTTATAGAGAGGTTTTTAGTCCCAATCCTACAACCAATATAAATGGTCTAGTAACTGTAGAAGTAGGTGCCGGAATCCCACAAGTAGGTGCTTTCTCCGAAATAAATTGGGCCAATGGTCCTTATTTCATCAAAACAGAAACAGATCCTGTCGGTGGAACCAATTATACCATTTCTGGGACAACTCAATTATTGAGTGTGCCTTATGCATTATTTGCCGCGCAAGCAGGTAATGCCGGTTGGGGTTTGACAGGAACTGCCGGAACAAATCCAACTACCAACTTTATAGGAACAACAGACAATCAAGATGTCATTTTTAAAAGAAATGGGGTTTTTGCCGGTAAAATTGCAACTAGTAATACCTATTTTGGTCATTATTACACTTATAATGCTACGCCTACCGGACAAAATAATGCAGCTTTCGGTGCCGCTGCTTTGGCTTTTAATGCCGCTGGTAGTTCCAATACGGCCTTAGGTGCCGATGCCCTTTTTAGTAATGTGGATGGTATGGAAAATACGGCAACCGGAGTGGCCGCTTTAGCCTTTAATACCTTAGGAAATTACAACACGGCAATGGGTAGAGATGCACTTCGTTCCAATAAAGCCAATAGCCGTTCCACGGCAATGGGATATGGCTCGATGTATTTTGCTGATGATAGATTTATCGGAAGAGATACCTACAATACGGCAATTGGTTATCAAGCACTTGTGGGAAGTAGTACTCCATCCAATAACACCGGACAGGGAAATACGGCATTGGGTGATCAAGCTCTTTTTTCCAATTCTTCAGGTGCTTCAAATGATGCAATGGGTATGTCTGCTTTGAAATACAATACAACAGGAGCCAATAATACTGCAGTTGGTTCAGCTTCTTTGATGTACAATACCACCGGGAATAATAATGTTTCCATTGGTCATTGGGCGATGTATTATAATAATGGGAATAGTCGTTCAACAGCTGTGGGTTTTGAAGCCATGCGAAATGCAGATGATAGAATTGCAGGAAGAGAAACCTATAATACAGCTATAGGTTATCAAGCGCTTTTAGGCAGTACGACCATGATCAATAATTCCGGTCAATACAACACCGCAGTAGGTGATCAAGCCCTTTATGTTAATACCACTGGTAGTAATAATACAGCTATCGGACAAGGTGCCCTTTCTTCAAATACGACAGGCACTTCAAATACAGGCATCGGTAGATTAGCCTATTTTTCTGGAGTATTGGACAATACTACTTGTATAGGATTTTTTTCGGGAGGTATGGTAAATGCCAGTAATCGCATCGAAATTGGAAACTCTAGTGTATCAGTCATAGCCGGCCAAGTAGGTTGGAGTACCTATAGTGATGAACGTATCAAAGACAACATCAGTGAAGATGTTCCGGGTTTGGATTTTATTACCAAACTTCGCCCCGTTACCTATAATCTCAATATCCACAGACAAAATGCCATGATGAAAGATTCAGGTAAAGAGGAAGCAGATTGGAAAGAAAAATACGCCATAGAAGAGATCAAAATGTCTGGATTTTTGGCACAAGAAGTAGAAGATGCTGCCAGAGCGAGCGGTTATGATTTTAGTGGGGTGCAGGCTCCGGTTAATCCTAATGAACTCTATTCCATTCGCTATTCCGATTTTGTGATGCCACTGGTTAAAGCCGTTCAAGAACAACAAGTAATTATTGAACAACAAAATGATACTATCGAACAATTAATTAAACGAATTGAAGCTTTGGAAAAAAAATAAAAAGTAATTTTGTATGGATAGATTTGCAATTTTTTTTATTTGTTAAAATAAAATTCGCACATAAATGGAAGCAAGTTCAAAACTTGCTTCCATTCAATGAGTTTTTAGAGTAAATTATCTTTAATACCATATGGTAATGCATGATATACTTGTAAAATCAATCGTAAATATGATGGTTTTTGGGGCCGTTATTTTAGCTTTTGTATACCATTTGGTGATGTATATTTACAACAAAGACCGATTGTATTTGCACTATATCATCTTTCTCTTTCACACCTTACTTTACTTTTTTTATACTTCGGGTTTTTATAAAATCATTTTTGGAAATGATGCGGAGTTGAATTTCTTTTGGTACTACAATGAACCAATCCAAATGTTGTACTTTGCTTCCTATTTCAATTTTATTCTTCAATCCATCGAAGTTGATAAATCGGAATCTTTACTTTTAAAAAGAGCATGGAAAATCATGATGTTGGTAATTGTAGGTTATGCAGTTGGCTACGTGATTTGGCGACTTATTGTCGGAGTGCACACCTATGTTTTTTCCTTTAATGCTATTCGAGTTTTTATTTTTATGATTACCCTTTTGACCCTTTGGCAATGCTTCAAATTGCGAAAAATCACTTTCCAACGCTATATACTTTGGGGAAGTGCTTTGTATTTTTTTATGGGTTTGATGAGTTTTATAGGAAATTTTTATTCTGAAAAGACATGGGTGATTTATCCCTACGAATGGTTGACTTTAGGAACATTTCTAGATGTTATCTTTTTTTCTATAGCCATGTCATATCGCAATCAAATGCAGATTGAAAAGTTTAATCAAACATTACTCGACGATGCCAATCAAATCATAACCATGCAAAAAGAAGTCTTGGAAAAACAAACCGCATTAGAAAATGAACGCAGCAGAGTTGCTGCTGATATGCATGATGATTTGGGTAGTGGTTTGACTAAAATTAAATATTTGAGTGATATTCCGCTAACCTCTGAAAAAATTAATGAGAATCTACCTAAAATCAAATCCATTGCTTCCGATTTGGTCGAAAATATGAGTGAAATCATTTGGGCTTTGAAAGAAGAAAACGACACCTTGGAAAACCTTTTGACCTATATTAAAAAATATGCAGCCGAATATCTGGAAGACAATCAAATTGATGTAAAGATAAATATTCCCGAAGAAATTCCACTACTCATGGTCAAAGGCGACATCAGAAGAAATATATTTTTATCGGTCAAAGAAGTGTTACATAATGTAGTCAAACACGCCGAAGCGCATCAGGTGGAAATCAAAATCTCAATTGAAAATACCTTGGAAATTATCCTTCAAGATGATGGAAAAGGATTTGATTTAGAAAAGGGAACCAAAGGAAACGGATTGAAAAACCTAAAAAAAAGATGGGACAAACTCGGAGGTAATTTTGAAATTATTTCCAAAGAAGGAACCCAAGTACGATTTTCAATTCTTTTGCATAAATTGAACTAAAAATCAACCTTTTGTACTATTGATTTACTCTTTAATAGACCTTTACTTTGTAGAATAAAACCAAAGCAAAATGATTAGCATTTGCATCATAGAAGATCTGATAGAGATTCAACAAGGACTTCAAAGTGTTTTTGAAAGAGATGATCGTTTGGAATTTTTAAAAAGTTTCAGTTCGGCTGAAGAAGCCATTTCTGAAATGCCGTATTTGTGTCCCGATATTGTGGTGACAGATATCAATTTGCCGGGTAAATCTGGAATTGAAGCCATAGTGGAGTTGAAAGAGGTTTTACCAGAAACCCAATTCATCATGTTTACCATTTACGAAGACCATGACCTCATTTTTGATGCTTTAAAAGCTGGTGCCAGCGGTTACATTCTCAAGAATACATCTTCTGAGAAAATTGTAGAATCTGTTATAGACTTGTACAATGGAGGTAGTCCCATGTCCCCCATTATAGCCCGAAAGGTAATTGCATCTTTTAATGCGCCAGTTCAGTATATTGATCAATCGGTCAACCAATTGATTTCTAAAAGAGAACAAGAAGTTTTAGAATTGTTGAGTAAAGGGTTTTTGTACAAGGAAATTGCCGACAAACTCTCTATTTCCATGAGTACGGTTAAAAGACATCTCAATCATATTTATGTCAAATTGCACGTTCAAAACAAAACCGAAGCCGTCAATAAATTGTACGGAAGATAAATTTGATTATTAACAAATTAGCAAAACAATTAATTTTCTTTAAAATAAAAATAAACTAAAATAAACCGATTTAAAATGAAAAAATTTGTAATTCTATTTACTGTACTTTTTTTTGGATTTTTCCAAAATGTTGATGCTCAAATTTTGGATAGATTAGCCAAAAAAGCAGAAGATAAAGTGAAACGAGAAGCCGAGGAACGTGCTGAAAGACGAGTGGACAATGGTATTGATAAAGTTTATGATAAAACCGAAGAAGGTATTGATGGAGTAGGGGATGAAAAAACAAATGAAGAAAAGGAGAAAACTGTCAATGAAACAGAAGGAGAAGCAGCTGATCCTCAAAAAAATCAAGAACCTAAACAGGAAAAAATTGCGATGCAAACGTATTCAAAATTTGATTTTATTGCCGGAGAAAAAGTCATTTTTTTTGATGATTTTACCGAAACAGCTGTTGGAGATTTTCCACCCAATTGGAATACGAATGCCTCTGGGGAAGTGGTCACTAATAATATATTTCCGGGCAATTGGTTTCAACTTATAGGAGAAGGTTCCATATCATTGGATGAAGGAATTGACTTACCCGACAATTATACCATCGAGTTTGATGTAATTCCACATGCCAGTGGAGATGATTATGATAATTACGATTTTGGGTTTTATATCTATGGGGCCGAAAATCCAAAAGACCTCTATGAAGGTGGAGCTGTTCCCGGTACTTCAGGTGGTATCAAAATGAGTTTTGGATCACGTGGTACATATTCAGCTTATCAAGATGGATCTTACACTTTGGATGGTATTAAAGATGAAGCGATTATGAATGTAGATCAAAAATACCGACTTTCTTTTTGGGTTCAAAAAACCAGATTAAGAGTGTATCAAGATCAAGTTAAGATTTTTGATTTACCCAAAGTTTTTAAACAAGGGTTTCAAGCCAATATGATGCGATTTGAATTATGGGGTGCAGGTAGTCCCATGGTTTCTAACTTTAGAGTTGCCATAGGCCAACCCGATATGAGAAGTAAACTCATTACCGAAGGCAAATTGGTGAGCTACGGAATTTATTTTGACGTCAATAAAGATGTCGTAAAACCCGAATCTTATGGTACTTTAAAAGGAATTGCCGATGTTCTCAAAGAAAATCCAACCGTCAGAGTTAAAATTGTAGGACATACTGATGCTGATGGTGCTGACAAATCAAATCTCGATCTTTCCAAACGCCGAGGTGAATCAGTTAAAAATGAATTGGTTAAAACTTTTGGAATAGATGCAAGTAGATTGGAATTTGACGGAATGGGCGAAACGCAACCCATAGCTCCTAATGATACATCTGTAAATAAAGCACTAAATAGAAGAGTTGAGTTTGTTAAATTGTAATCATTTTATTTCAAACCATTAAAGGAAATCCGAATCCTTTTTATTCATAATCACTAAACATATACAAGTGTATAAAACCGTATACGCTGATGTGTAATGGATATTCTGTGTCTAATATAAATCAAATACCAATCCCGTCCTGTCCCGATAGCAATCAGGAATCGGGAATTGAGAATCGGGACCCAACGCACTGATCTAACAGACTATCAAAACTATACAAAACCATGTACAAATGAAAAAATCAGCAACATTTTTTAGTGTATTTTTTATCGTTTTTTCTTTATTTTCCCAAGAAAATCCAATTGCCAACCCCAAAGCTATTGTCAAATTGGATGAGGCAACTTTAAAAAATGAATTGAAATTAAAGATAGATAAAATCACTTTAGAAGCCCAAAACCTTATTAAAACTTCTGAATTGGGAAAAAAGAAAAAAAATGAGGATTTGAATGTGAAAATTACATCAGAGATTAACAAAAAAATGAAAATCAGCCGTATTGAAACGGAGCGAGTAATCAATCCCAATCAACCGGTAGTTACAGAAGTGTATTATCCCGATAGAAATGGAGTCAAACCCAATGGCGAATTTGTCTTGTGGGGAAATAATTTCCAAACCACATCTGGAATTGCAATAGTTACGGTTGTCATTGGACAAAATACCTTGACTTGTAAACCGTTGCCAAGTAAATGTAATCCGGAAAGATTGCAATTGATCATGCCCGATTTCAGTGGAATAATTGAGCCGACAAACGTCCTATTGACCGTAGATAAAGATGGAGTAAAATCGGATCCTGTCAACATAACGATTCTCCCTGAATTAGTGACAACGCAACTGGATCTTTCAAAATTTAAAAATCAATTAAAAACCGATAGCCAAAATTCAGTTTCCACAGTCCAAGCCAATAATACATCCGATGGGAAACACATTTATATCATGGAAGGAAATACTATCTTGTGTGTATATCACAATTGTAGGTTAAATAATGAAAATGCTGCCACTGAATATACAGGTATAGATGAATGGTTTTTGACAACTGAACTGAAAAACAATTGGGTCATTAAAAAGGTGATATTTTACGATAATATGAATAAATGTGGAACTGTATCAAGCGGTCAAACTTCGGCGAATCTTTCGTCACAAACATCAAACGCACCTATATTAAACACACGAATTACTTGGTATAACAATCAAAATATGTGTTTTCAATCCAATTACATGGTTTCCTATGTAATCGAAGGACCAAAGGGAACAAATTATTGGTAAAATTGATAGAAAATTACTGTGTTTCGATACGGTAATCCAATTATACAATCCATTCAAACCTTAAAACAACGTAATTAAAATGAAAAAATTTGTAGTTCTGTTTACTATGCTTACTACTGGATTAATACTCAATGCGCAATCCACAGTAGAAGCGTTTATCAGCAAAGCAGCTGATATTCAATTGAACCAATGCAATGTGACCCGACAAGAAGTTGCCAAATTTCATGAATCTATTTCAACGTTAAAAGGAGAAATTGATGAAAAGTTGGAAAAACTAAATGAGCAAGCTCAAGCCGATGCAGATCAAAACGAAGCCATTGCCAAAAGAAATGCGGAAAAAAAACTGACAGAAGAATATGGCATTTCAAAGGAAAATATGGACAAACTGAAAAACAAAGAAAAATTATCTGAAGCCGATAAAGAAGCACTTATAAACAATGCTTTAAAACAGCAAGGCGATATGAGTTTGGCAGATGCCAAAAAAATAGCCCAAATGAGTGAAAAAGAACAGCAAGAGTATGCCGAACAATATGCCGCTAACGAAATGCAAAAACACAAGTATAATCCGTCTAATGAAATTGGAAAAAACAATACCATAAACATAGATTTACTCAACAAACAAAAAGAACTGACTGCAAAAATTCAAGCCGACCAATATAGAATTGATAAACTTTATATCGATTTTGAAAATGATGATGCAGAAAGAAAAATTGGGTTTGACAATATTCAAAAATGGAATGCTGAATTGTCATCTTTGATGGGAATAGACTATGGTCAAGGTCCTAAAATGGAAGCACTCGCGCAAAAGATAAAAGAGGAACAGATTAAAATTTGCGATAATAATACGCCTCGATACCAAGATATTTTGACAAAACATTTGTCTATGATTAAAAGCAGTTATCAAGATTATATGGAACTCCATGAAGTAACAAATCAATTATCAAATGAAGCTATCGGCATCCAAAGCTCCGAAGTTGATAACAGTATTTTTGGTTTAAAATTAGTTAATGATTACATCAGTAAATTGAGTGCAGCATACTATTACAAACTGTACTTCCCAGAAGATGAACATTAATATTGAGCAAGCATAACTTTGTTTAGCATATAATTTTATAAAATGAGACATCCCTTTACCAAGCTAGCAACAAGTCATATCTATCGGTCGGTTCATTTGTTGTCAGTATTGTAGTCCTAGAGTCATTAAAAACTTATATTTAACCCTATAAAAATTAAATACATGATAACACGTATCTCAAATAGTCTTTTCATTCTAATTTTTCTATGGCATGCATTTATGTTGAATGCCCAAAATAAGTCAAATCCCGACTTAATCGAAGCCTATTATGTTATCACTGTTTTTGATTCCACTACACATCCTTATGCCGATAAAAAAGAACCTGAATACAGTTTAGGAATTATTCAAGTTTCGGGCTTTATGAGTGTGGAAACTATGAAATTTCGTTTGGAGCGATTGATCAATTATCCCCAAACCCGAAGGGAATGTTCGCCCGATGACAGTTGTCCCATTTTAGGCGGTTATTCTCACATTACAAAATATGAAAACGCCGATTTTTCAACGCCATCATTTGAAAAAAAATATCCGGTTTTAGTCCATAAACGAAGTAAATCAATGGGATATGTACATGATGCAAAAGGTAATGAAATCTTTACCTGTACACATATTTCTTCAAGTTCGGGTCAAAATACCTTGGATAGAATGTCTATATTTATAAAGCCTTATATGGCGCCATTTGGGATGTTGCAACCCTTAAATCCTTCCTATGTAATTTGGACGTATCCTACAGGTGGTCTACATCATGCCACAGGAATGGGTCAATCTTATAGTTGGGACAATGATAAAAGTAAATTGGTTCCTGATGATGCCCTAAATAATATTGATATTTCCGCCACCCAATTTGTAACGGATAGAGATTTGAACGAATATGAAAAATGCGACCCACTTTTAATATTAGATTATAAATCTTTGGATAACTTCCTGTTGAAAGATTCCGGACAAAAATTCAGTATAGAAACCAAAGGTAGTTTTTACAGTTATGACGAAAATTACGGTGGCGAATTTTTTAGAAAGATAGAAGTGCGATTGTCTTTAAACGAACCTTTCCTTGAATTGGCACCTTTAGATCCTATCCAACCCGATGATCCATTCGAATTGGCACCACTCGACCCCGTAGGTATTGCACCACTCGACCCGGTTACACCTGAAGGAACTTTTGAATTGGCACCACTCGAACCTGTTAAAAAATAATTTAACGAGAATGAAAAGTACAAATTTTAAATTCAAATTGGGTTTGTTTATCCCGGGGACGTTACTTACCTGTGCTTTTGCCAATGCGCAATATACCTACGAAATAGAAAAACCGGGTCATTTTATCTTTGTAAACGAACTAAAAAAATGTGCTCAAAATCCTAAAAATGATATAACAGCAAGTATTAAAAATACCAATAACCTCACCGAGTGGGTCCATCAAAATTGCCAATTATTAAAAGAACCAAAAGGTTTTGATGCTCATGTGAGCATTTCCGGAAGTTTGTGTAATGAAGATAACACAAAAGCTTGGAGCTATGGAGTGCAAAGTTACTTAAATATAGTGTTTAACTATTTTTATTTGGAAAATGGGATCCACCATACCGCCACCGGTTGGTCAGCTTATTCCACTCGTTTCAACATCAACCAACCCATTTCTTTAATCGGTACTCGTTTCGATGAAGCTGAGTTTAAAACCGGAAATCCATCCCATTTACAAGAACCTCTTGAAAAAGCATTGGCACATCTCAAAACCTATTACCGTTCGATGCCTATACTCGAGGAAATTGCTCCAGGTGTGCGTTTGTATGGGGCAAATGTGGGAAGCTGGTACACCGGTAACATCCTTGTTTTCAATCCCAATCGTCCCGATATTTGGTTGCCCGTAACGGTCAAAGAAATCATGCAAGCTCAATTGGATTATTACAAGATAAAGGAGGAAATAGATAGCATCGAACAAGATGTGATGCTCAAAGAATGGGCAAAAATGGGTTTTAAACCCGATGCAGGCCAAATGTTGTCAACGTCTGTCTACAAAGAATTGAAAAAAGAATTCGAAGCTTTCTCTCCCGATGAATTAAACCAATGGGCTTACTCGGCTTCCAGTGAGAACGTCTCCATGATCAACGCCAAAGGTCAAGGATTGCCGGTTGTAAAGTTTAATCCCGATTGCTGGGATAAAACATTACCCACATCGGCTATCCAATTCATTTCCATTGAATACAGATTGGCGTCAGATGACGAGTTGGAAGAATTTAAACAGAACAATCAAGGCCTATCAGATTATGTTGGTATGTTTTTCAACCAACTACCCGTTGAAAAAATAGGAGTATTGATTCAAAAAAAGTGATCAGTTTTATAATCTCAAACATTTATAAATAATTAAAAATTTAATTCCCATGCATAACAAAATCTTCACTGCACTTATCACCGTATTTTTAAACTGCTTCATGGTTTTTTCTCAAAACAATGGTCCCATAGAATCCATCTTACCGATGAAAGACATTGACCAAACCATAGACAAAATGTATTATTTACCAGCCAATATGGGGTTTATGGT
>JADZFW010000082.1 GCA_020854235.1 Flavobacteriaceae bacterium | reverse complement strand
TCAATTCCACCTACAGGTTGGTCAAAAGGCATTTTAGTAATTTCATTGTGATTGTAAGAAACGTT
Organism: Flavobacteriaceae bacterium; assembly: GCA_020854235.1. GTDB lineage: Bacteria > Bacteroidota > Bacteroidia > Flavobacteriales > Flavobacteriaceae. Next base: position 18,955 of record JADZFW010000082.1, on the reverse strand, counting down.
GTAGCTCAATTTCCAACTGACATTGTCATTTTGAATGGCTGTACCGTTTAATTCCAATTCTACCCCTTTGTTCATCATGTCTCCGATATTGGCTTCCACGCGGTTTCCAAAATTGGTGAATGGGTCAACCAAAGCATAGATAATCAAATCTTGAGTTTCTTTTTGGTAAGCATTGATAGAACCTGAAAGTCTTCTGTCTAATAATGCAAAATCCAAACCTACGTTGATTGTTTTACCAACTTCCCATTTGATGTCTTTATTAACCGGTTCTGGACGATAGGTTTGATAGAAAGAATCTCCAAATTGATAACCTGCTGTAGAAGTACTTCCTGCATAACGGGTTAAATATTTATAAGGAGCCAAACCGTTTACGTTACCTACTTCACCATAACCAATTCTCAATTTCAATTCATTGAATTTAGAATTTTCCATAAAGTTTTCATTGTGGATATTCCAAGCCAAAGCAGCAGAAGGGAAATAACCCCAACGATCATCGGGATTCAATTTTGAAGAAGCATCAGCACGTAAAGTAGCTGTTAAATTAAGTCTGTCTCCAAATCCATAATTGAAACGTCCGAAGTAAGACAATAAAACTTCTTTAGATAAATCGTAAAACTCATATACGTTTCCATCTTCTTCAGCTTCACTATCATAACTATAGTTATCAGTATCAAAAGTTTGATAAGAGTAACCACCGGTTAATTTGAAATCATGATTTTCTAAAGTTTTTCCATAAGTAAAATAAGCATCCAACAATTGGTTGGTGCGCTCATTGGTATATTTATTTAAAGAACCATTCCAAGTATTATCTGAAGTAGGCATGAATTCGGAAGTAATGGTTTTACCTTTACTTCTTGATTTATCCAAACCAACATTGACAGTTGCAGTCAAATCAGGGAAGAAATGCAGTTTGTAATCCATTTTCACGTTACCGATCAAACGCTCTACAAAAGCTTTATCAGTTCTTAGATTCAAAAGAGCCATTGGGTTGGTTGGAGCTAAATTGTATTGAGCACCAGTACTGGAGTTAATCCAAGAAAAATAACCATCATAAGGAGATGTGGCATCATATACAGATTGAGTTGGATCAAAACGAACCGCATTACCGATTGCACCTCTGTTTGCGAATACGTTGTTTATTTCAGAACCGCGCACATTGATTTCAAATTTCAAATGCTCATTTAATAAAGAAGGATTAATGCTTAAGGAAGCGGTTGTTCTTTTGAAATTATCTGTTTTCAAAATACCATCTTGATTGCTATGACCTAATGAAAAACGAACTGGGATATTCAATACATTCCCTACTCCACTGAAGTCATGGTCAAAACCGCTGGCATCATTGTAGATTTCTTTTTGCCAATCTGTATTGGCAGAACCCAAGCGAGCTCTAGCAGCTGTAGAACCTATTTGATTAACTACATTTCTAAACTCGGTAGCAGTCATCATATCTACTGTTTGATAAGTATGATAGAAAGTAGCTTTAGTACCATAGTTAAAAGAGAATTCTTTGTTTTTACCTTTTTTGGTAGTAATCATGATTACTCCATTGGCAGCACGTGAACCGTAGATAGCAGTTGCAGAAGCATCTTTTAAAACAACTAAGTTTTCGATATCATTTGGATTGATGATATCCAAAATATTTCTGGATCCACCTACTCCTGAGTTATCCATAGGTACACCGTCAATTACAAACAAAGGATCGTTGGTAAGAGATAATGAACTCAAACCACGAATGTTGATGGTTGCACCTTCACCAGGAGCACCACTACCTGAGGTTACAGTAACCCCGGCAACCTTACCAGTAATTAAGTTTTGAGCCGAAACGACTGACCCTTGATTGAAATCTTTGGCTGATACCATGTTGGCAGTTCCAGTTAAGTCTGCTTTTTTGGCGGTACCGTACCCGATAACTACTACTTCATCCAAAGACTCGGCGTCTTCTTTCATAGCCATGTTGATTGTTCCGGTTGCAACTTTAACTTGTTCAGTTACAAAACCGATGTAAGAAAATTCTAAAACACTTCCACTTTTAACGTTTTCCAATTGGTAATTACCGTCAAAGTCGGAAGTAGTACCTTGTGTGGTTCCAACGATTTGAATGTTTACTCCAGGAAGTGGATCACCGGTAGCAGCTTCAGTTACTGTACCACTCACTTTCATTTGAGAAAACATCACTGCAGGAATCAGCAGCAGGATACTTGCAATAAAAAATCTAAATTTGTTCATTTGATTTTTAGTTTAACATTAATTATTAATTATACATAACCTTTAAGCTCACTTAACATAAGCTTAAAGAACTCCTACTTTTTCTTTTAAATATTAACTTTTTTTTGGTTTAGCTTTAACTTATTATTTACATTTCACGTTGCTAAAAGTACTACAATTTGTATTAACAAGTGTCTGATAATTATCATATATGCTTACGAAACCGTTTTCGTGTTAAAAACTTTTGCATTCTAAAAAAATAATCTTACCTTTGAGTTTTTAATTCCAATCATGCATAAAAAAGTAAATATCAAAACCATTGCTGCTGAACTTGGGGTTTCTCCCTCTACTGTATCGAAAGCTTTAAAAGACAGCCACGAAATAGGAGTAGAAACCCGTGCTAAGGTTCAGGCCTTTGCCAAAATGTACAATTACAAGCCCAACAGTTTGGCTTTGAGTTTGCGCAATCAAAAAACCATGGTTATTGGGGTGATTATTCCACAGATTACACACCATTTTTTTACTAGAGTTATCAGTGGAATTGAATTTATTGCCAATCAAAAGGATTACAACCTCATGATTTGCCTTTCCAAAGACGAATATGAAAAAGAAATTCAAAACATCGAGATGCTCACTAACGGAAGCGTGGACGGTCTTTTGATCTCTATAGCCAATGAAACATTGGAAAAAGGAGAATTTGGACATTTTGAAAGACTACTCAAACAAGAATTTCCTATCGTCTTTTTTGATCGTATTCCGCCCGGAATTCAAGCCGATAAGGTTATTGTAGATGATGAAGCCGGTGGTTATAATGCCGGAAAACTTTTACTGAGTAAAGGTAGAAAAAAATTGGGTATTATATCTACACCCGAGCACGTTACAGTTGGGGTTTTAAGAGAGAGAGGGTTTTACAGAGCCATTCAAGAAGCAGGTGCTGAAGTTCTTCCTCAGTTCAATGTAAAAATTGAAGAAAAATTTGATATTGAAAATCAAATCGACCAAATGTTTACTCAGAAAGAATTTCCCGATGGTATTTTTGCTGTCAATGAAACTTATGCTGCATTGGCAATGAAAATAGCCCAAAAACGCGGTTTTCAAATTCCTAGAGATATTGCTTTTATCGGTTTTACAGATGGTGTTATATCGAGATTGACAACCCCAACAATGACCACCATCGCGCAACATGGTCACAATATGGGAAATAAAGCAGCCGAATTGGTGATCCAACGCATCTACGAACAAGAAAATGATAAAACCCCCAATCAGACTGTGGTAATTTCCACAAATATTGTAGAGAGAGAATCCACCTAAGAAGCAATACCTATATAATAAATCTAATATAATTGTATTTTAAAAAGTCGTCGGTATCTGATACTACGGCTTTTTTTTTATTTAAAAATTCTACAGAAGGTTTTCCAAAGGAAAATTAACTATAAAAATAGGCATTGCAAATCAAATAAAACAAACCAAAAAAACATTATGAAGATATATTAAAATAATTTATTACTTTTGCCGAGTCTTTAGCTGAGACTTATTTTTATTCTTCACACCAACAGCTTTCGATGAATTTCGAAATGTCTGACAAACCTTTTTATATTGATTTAATCAAGTATCTGATTTTTCAGAGGATTGATTTGTTTTATACCTTTCATCGATAGATTCCTTCTGTCGGTTTGTAGGGTTGTATGTATATTAACCATTTCATATTAAAGCGGTAACACACTATTTAAATTGTAACATTTTAAAGGAATTTGAACGGGCGTTTCCTATTTCCTTTAATACAAACAAAATCACACGATGAAAAAAAGACAACTTAGTTTTTGGGAAATTTGGAACATGAGTTTTGGATTTTTGGGGATTCAATTTGGATTTGCTCTGCAAAATGCAAATGCATCTGGAATTTTACAGACTTTCGGAGCTAAAGTACATGAATTACCTTGGTTTTGGCTAGTAGCTCCACTTACAGGTATGATTATTCAACCTATTGTTGGTTATTTTAGTGATAAAACTTGGTGTAGGCTTGGTAGAAGAAGACCCTACTTTTTAGTTGGTGCCATTTTAACTTCTACAGCATTGATACTAATGCCCAATTCTCCACATCTAGCTACATTTATTTCTCCAATGCTAATTGGTGGTGGCATGTTGATGATAATGGATGCATCTATCAATATTTCTATGGAACCATTCAGAGCTTTGGTAGCTGACAAATTACCAGAAGAACAACATTCACTTGGATTTTCAATGCAAACATTACTCATTGGTATTGGTGCAGTTGTAGGTTCATGGTTACCCTATATGTTGGGAAATTGGTTTGGCTTTTCAAAAGTAGCCGATGAAAAAGGTTTGATTGCAGACAATGTTACTTATTCCTTCTATTTTGGTGCTTTTGTTTTATTAGCGTCTATTTTATGGACCATTTTTAAAACTGATGAGTATCCACCTGAATATTATTCAGAAAATGATACAGATGAAATCAACAAAAGTGAAAAGAAAAAAATAAAAATTCCTAAAGTAATGATTCAATTACTTTTAGTTCAGTTTTTTTCTTGGTTTGCCCTATTCTCTATGTGGGTGTTTACAACGCCAAGTGTAGCCCAAACTTTTTACAATACAGTAGATCCAAATTCCTTAGAATATAAGGAAGCCGGTAATTGGGTTGGAATCCTGTTTGGTATATATAATGGGGTATCTGCTATAATTGCACTTTCTTTACCTCTTATAGCCAAAAAAGTTGGGAGAAAAAAAACACATGCCATCGCATTGTCTATTGGAGGACTTTCGTTACTATCCTTTTCAGTAATTCCCAATGCAACATTATTGATTATTCCAATGATAGGAATCGGTATAGCATGGGGAAGTATTTTAGCTATGCCATATGCCATGTTGGCTAGTTCTATTCCAGCAAAACAAATGGGAGTATTTATGGGGATCTTCAATATGTCAATCACAATTCCTCAGATAGTCAATGGTATTTTTGGAGGATTAATATTAAAACATATGCTTTACAACAATCCTTTAAACTCTATTCTCATGGCGGGAGTTTTAATGATATTGGGAGCTATTGCCACGCTATTTATTAAATTAGAATCAAAGAATAACTAACTTGAACAAAGCTATTATATTCGATCTAGACGGAGTTATCGTTGACACAGCCAAATACCATTATTTGGCATGGCGAAAAATCGCACTTGACTTGGGTTTTGACTTTAGCGAAACTCAAAATGAAATGCTCAAAGGAGTGAGTAGGGTTCAATCTTTGGAATATTTGCTGGAAAGTGGTCAAGTTCAACTATCGCAAGCGCACAAAGAAGCGCTCTTACATGCCAAAAACCAACACTATTTATCTTTGATATCCGATATGGATGCCTCTGAAATGTTGGAAGGTATTCCTCAATTATTGCAGGATTTACGTCAGCATCAAGTTCCTTTTGCCTTGGGTTCTGCCAGTAAAAATGCACGTTTGATTTTGGATGCTTTACATCTAACGGATTGGTTTACAGCCATCGTAGACGGTAATGAAGTTACTCAAGCCAAACCAGATCCTGAAGTGTTTCTGATTGCAGCACAAAAATTGGGTTACAAACCCGAAGATTGTATTGTTGTTGAAGATTCACAAGCCGGAATTCAAGCTGCCAATGCCGTAGGAATGACCAGTGTAGGTATTGGTTCCAAAGAAGTGCTGTATGAATCCAAGTTTTTGTTGGAAAATACATCGCAATTGACTTATGAATTTTTGAAAGAGTTGTAGTTTTATTTTTAACGTAAAAAAATATTAATTAAGAATTGGTTTTTAGACATGACTTTTTAAATGTCTTTCTGAATTTCGAATTCTAAATTCTGAATTATTTAAATGAACCTAGAATATATCGTACCAAACGAATGGTCTATTATAGAAAACTCGTTTGATAAAAAACAAGTAGAAGCTTCTGAAAGTATTTTCAGCATCGGAAATGGCTATATGGGTCAAAGAGCTAATTTTGAAGAAGCTTATTCCGGTGAAACGCTACAAGGAAATTACATTGGAGGCATTTATTATCCCGATAAAACCCGTGTGGGTTGGTGGAAAAACGGTTATCCTGAATATTTTGCCAAAGTGCTCAATGCTCCGAATTGGATAGGTATTGGGATTCAGGTAAACGGACAAGTACTGGATTTAAACATTTGTTCAGTTTCCGATTTTTACAGAGAACTCAACATGAAAGAAGGTTGGTTGAAACGTTCTTTCAAGGCTACTTTTGCCAATGGAAATACCATTGCTGTAGAAAGCATCCGATTTATTAGTTTTAAAATTAATGAAATCGGCGTGATACAATATCGTGTAAAAGCACTAAATTTTGATGGAAACATTCAATTTAGTCCCTATTTGGATGCAGGTATCAAAAATGAGGATTCTAATTACGATGAATATTTTTGGAAGGTTTTGGAAGTAACACACCAAGAAAACCAAGCATATATCTGCAGTGAAACCTTGAAAACTGAATTCAGCGTTTGCACTTCAATGCAAAACCTTTTTTCGGTCAACAACCAAGTTGTAAAAGTATTGCCTCAAGTTCAAACTGAAGAAAAGAAAATCACGTTCACCTATAGTTTTGACGTTCAAGTAAATGATGAAATCGTCCTTCAAAAGTTTGCTGCCGTAACCCAGTCCATGAATCATCCTAAAACGGCATTGCATGGAGAAGCTCAAAAAATCTTAAATCAAGCTTTAGAACTAGGTTTCCAAAATCTAATGGAAGCCCAAAATGACGCTTGGAAACGCATTTGGGAAACTGCTGATATCGTCATTGAAGGAGATGTAAAAGCCCAACAAGCCATCCGATTCAATATTTTTCAGTTGAATCAAACCTATACCGGAGATGATGCCAGATTGAATATTGGACCCAAAGGATTTACTGGAGAAAAATACGGAGGCAGTACCTATTGGGATACTGAAGCCTATTGCATTCCTTTTTACATGAGTACTAAAGACAAGCACGTTGCGCAGAATCTTTTGAAATACCGATACAATCAACTAGACAAAGCGATAGAAAATGCAAGTAAACTAGGATTTAAAAACGGGGCAGCTTTATATCCCATGGTCACCATGAATGGAGAAGAATGTCACAATGAATGGGAGATTACTTTTGAAGAAATTCACCGCAATGGAGCCATGTTGTATGCCATTTACAATTATGTGAATTACACCGGCGACTATCAGTACATTCCACAATATGGCATGGAAGTCATGATAGGTGTCGCTCGTTTTTGGGCACAAAGAGCCACGCTTTCCAAAGCTAAAAATCAATATGTCATCTTGGGCGTAACCGGACCTAATGAATATGAAAACAATGTTCACAATAACTTTTACACCAATTTTATCGCGCAATGGTGTTTGAGTTTTACATCCGAAAACCTCGAATATATCAAAACTCACTACACTGAAGATTACCAAAGAATACTAGACAAAACAAAATTGGAAGTTCGAGAAGTAGCGCATTGGCAAGAAGTCATCTGTAAAATGTACTTCCCAAAATCGGAAGAATATGGAGTTTATTTACAACAAGACGGATTTTTAGATAAAGAGATTATTCCCGTTCAAGATTTACCAAAAACTGAACGACCTATCAATCAAAAATGGAGTTGGGATCGCATTTTACGTTCGTGTTACATCAAGCAAGCCGATGTACTTCAAGGCATGTATTTCTTTGAAAATCAATTTGACAATACTACTTTGGAAAAGCATTTTGATTTTTATGAACCGATAACCGTTCATGAGTCTTCATTGTCGCCTTGCGTCCACAGCATCTTGGCTTGTAAATTGGGTCGAATAGACAAAGCTTACGAATTGTATTTGAGAACCTCACGTTTGGATTTGGATGATTACAATCACGAAGTAGATGAAGGTTTGCACATCACCAGTATGGCCGGTACATGGCTATCTGTGGTACAAGGATTTGGAGGTATGCGAAATTTTGATAATCGATTGGAATTCAATCCCATTATTCCCAAACAATGGCAATCTTATTCCTTTAAAATCAATTACAGAGGAACGACCTTACAGATTTATAAAGATCACCAGACCACTGAGATTACCAATTTGAGTGGAACACCTATTACCTTATGGGTAGATGGTGTTCAAAAAACTTTATAAACTCTGAAACTATCCAATTGTTTATTGAGATATTCATATAGTTTGTCTTTTGTATCATGACTTTGCTGTATTATTCTATTTGTATAAAGCATTTGTTAAAATATTATCATCATGAAAAAATTATTTTTTATTGGTTTATTACTTTTTAATATTAGTTTTTTGGCACAAACTTTAGAAAAAATAGAGCCTCCTTTTTGGTGGACTGACATGAAGAATCCAGCGTTACAAATCATGTGCTATGGTAAAGATTTGGCTCAATATGAAGTAAGTGTTAGTTCAGGAATTATTTTAAATATTAGAAAAACAGAAAATCCGAATTACTTGTTTATCGAATTGGACACTCAAAATATGTCGGTTGGGACCTTTCAAATATATTTTTCCAAAAAGGGCAAAAAAGTATTTACGCAAGATTACGAGTTAAAAGCGCGCAGGGAAAATTCTCAATTTAGACAAGGTTTTGACAGTCGTGATGCCATCTATCTCATCATGCCAGATCGTTTTGCCAATGGGAAACCTGAAAACGACTCTCAACCCGGAATGCCCGAACAAGCCAATAGAGATTTTGATGGTGGACGCCATGGAGGTGATATAGAGGGAATTGTTCAAAATTTGGATTACATTCATGATTTAGGTGCGACTGCTATATGGAATACCCCATTGATGGAAGACAACGAACCCAAATATTCCTATCATCATTATGCCATCAGTGATTTGTATAAAATTGATGCACGATATGGAACCAATGAGGATTACAAGCGTTTGGGTGAAGAAATGCACAAACGAGACATGAAACTCATTTTGGATTACGTGACCAACCATTGGGGAAGCAAACATTGGATGATTCAGGATTTGCCGACACGTGATTGGATTCATGTATGGGAAAATGGGGAAAAAGGATTTCAACGCAGTAGTTATAGAATGACCACACAGTTTGACTTGAATGCATCACAAACGGATGCAGCAGCCTGTATGGATGGTTGGTTTGATACAACCATGCCCGACATGAACCAATCCAATCCACTACTCAATAAATACTTGATACAAAATGCCATTTGGTGGATTGAGTACGCTGACTTAGATGGTTTAAGAGTAGACACATACTCTTACAATGACAAAAAAGGCATCTCGGAGTGGACAAAGGCGATTATGGATGAGTATCCCAACTTCAATATCGTAGGAGAAGTATGGATGCACGATCAAGCTCAAATTTCTTTTTGGCAAAAAGACAGTCCGATTGCAGCCATTCAGGGTTATAATTCTTATTTGCCTTCTGTAATGGATTTTACTTTACACGATGCCATCATGCAAATGTTTGATGAAAATAAAATCTTTTGGGACAATGGTTTGCAACGCGCCTATGATAATTTTGCCAATGATTTTTTGTATGACAACCCTATGAATATCATGATATTTGCCGGGAATCACGATACAGCCCGTATCAACACACTATTTAAAAGTGATTTAAAAAAGTACCAATTGGTATTTACTTTACTGACTACGATGCGCGGATATCCACAAATTTATTATGGTGATGAAATAGGTATGATAGGTGACAAATCCAAAGGAGATGGGGACATCAGACAAGATTTTCCAGGAGGATGGAAGGGAGATTCTCAAAATGCATTTCAAGCGGAAGGAAGAACAGCACAACAAGAATCCTATCACAGTTTCACTAAAAAATTATTAAATTGGCGTAAAAATGCCAAAGTCATACACGAAGGTAAATTCTTACATTTTGTTCCTTACAACAATGTATACCTGTATTTCAGATATACTGAAAAAGAAAATGTATTAACTATTATCAACAATAGTACAGATACTCAAACAATTGACTGGAATAGAATCAAAGAAGGAACAACATTTTACACAACAGGTGTAGATGTGATTTCAGGTCGTGAAATAGTTGTTGGTGCCGAATTGAAAATTGAACCACAAACCTCAATGATCATCGAATTGAAAAAATAATTGTCTCACTGACCTTTACCAATCTGTTTTTGTGATAGTTAGAATCCATCAATTCTATAAGTAACAAATATTACCAATATAAATTCCTTTCATTTGAAAGGAATTTATATTTTTGGAACGTTATTTGCGAAAGGATGGATACCCTATCAAAAACTAACTGAATTGGTAAATCCTTTTAAATTTAAATTTAACAATAACTATTAATTAAAACTCATGAAGAAAATTCTTTTATTGGCATTGGTTGTCCTGATTGGTGCCTCATTTACGCAAATCGATAAAAAGGAGAAAGCAACAGATGAAGGAGCTACTATCAATTGGATGACTTTGGAACAAGCCGTTGCTGCTCAAAAGAAAAAACCTAAAAAAATCATGATGGATGCCTATACCGATTGGTGTGGTCCATGTAAAATGCTTGATGCCAATACTTTTCACAATGCAGATGTAGTTAAATATGTAAATGCAAATTTTTATGCCGTAAAATTTGATGCAGAAGGCAATGAGAGCATCGACTTCAAAGGCAAAACTTACACTAATCCCAATTATGATCCAGCCAAAGACAAACAAAGAAATTCGGCTCATCAATTGGCAACTTATTTTAAAGTATCGGCTTACCCAACCATTTTATTTTTGGATGAAGAAGCCAACACTTTATCACCTGTTAAAGGGTATATGACTCCACAACAATTGGAAGTTTATCTTACATTATTTGCTACAAATGATTATAAAGAAGTGAAGACTGCGACAGATTGGACAGAATATCAAAAGAATTTTAAAAATACTTTTAAATAAGCATAGAATCATTTTCCATAAAAAAATCCAACTTTCAGGTTGGATTTTTTTTTGAAATATATATAATTGCTGAAATCAACAGGAACAATCTTTACACCTCGACTGTTGTGTGATAGCTCGTCGGGACATTCTCAAATGGTATAATCCTGATAACCATCGGGTTTCTTAAGTTTATTTCATTTAATACTAACATATTTAAACAAAAAGGGTTGACACTTTGAACAGTAATCAACCCTTTTATAACCCCTATTTAATGAAATTTTAAGACTTCTCAGTTCTTCGGGAATAAAGGTTGGAGCAACGACCAACCTTTCATCCCAAATTATTACATTCTTTTAATCAAGCAACATCTTCCTTTTTACATCAATTCTCCCCCGAATTAACACTGCAAATTTGAGGCAAAAAAGCACAACAACCTACAGGAAAAACCCTGAATTTAATACAGGGTTTTTCCTGTTTTTTTTTCAGGAAAAACCCTTATTCTAAAAATATTTAAACAAGTATAAAATCACAACCCACTTATTACATGCATGTTAAGTGACTTACAGCTATAAAAAAGCAAATATTTGTATTTTGTATAAATTCTTGCAGTAAATTTGAAGAACTTAAATATATTTATTATGGGAACAACAAAAAACTTAATTTCATTTCAGTATTTAAAAGAAGGTATCGAGGTTTATCAAAATAGTTTTGATACAAAGACAGCCGACAACCAAACCAAAGCAGTATGGTTTTCATTAGCTGATCTTAAAGAATTTATGGCCTATGTAGAAAGTGAAGCCAAAGCAAAAAACATTACCGTTTCAGGTATCCGTTTTCATTTTATTGCAGAAAACAATACACCTGAAGCAATTAATTTGGCTTTATGTCCTACCTATGAAGGTGCAGATGGTAAAGGAGAAATCCAACAAATTTCCTTTGATCCAAAGCAATCAGAAACTGGAAAACCAGCTGATTTGAGTAGTTTGTTGAACAATACGTCAAAAGCAGCCACGATTTCAAGTGTTATGAATAATGGGAATCGTTGTCCGCAATTTTGTTAAAACGAAACAAATATGATATTTGATATAATATCGAAAACTAGTTGGTATTTACTATTTATAACTGCTTTTATTTTCTTCCTCTATAGAGTTAAATTAGAAAATCGGTTATTGATATATTTTTCATACTATTTGATATACATATCTTTGGGAGAACTAGTAGCCAAATTAATTACCTTTTCTCCCATCAAATACAATCTCTGGTGGTATAATTTGATGTTAAATGGACAATATTTTTTTTATTTCTACCTATATTATCAATTGATAAAGCATGCCAAAGTAAAAAAAATATTAAAAACACTTTATATTGGTTATGTTGCTTACTTTGTATTAAATTATCTCGTTTTTTTTAAAGGTTGGAATATTTATCAGTCATTTCCCTTTACCTTTGGAAATGTCATTATCATACTTAGTGTATTTTGGTTTTTAATTGAATTGTTTCAAACTGAGGAAATTTTAAATTTAAATAAATCGCTGATATTCTGGATTAGTTTAGGCGTTCTATTTCATTTTATTCTGTATACTCCAACTGAAGTAGTTGCTACTTATTACTTTAATTTAAATATTAGTGAACAGTTCATAAGTAATATTATAAACTTAATACTCTATTTTTCTAATATATCAATGTATTTCTTTTTTCTCTTTGGATTATGGAAAACGAAATTATCAAAATCATCATGATTGTAACAGTGCTGATTCTAGCACTGTTTTTAATCATTTTTGTCACTTTATTCACACTTTTTCAAAAGAAGAAAGTAGATTTATTATTGGAACAAAGAGAGAAAGAAAAGGTTTTTGAAGAAACGCTAAAAAGGTCTGAAATAGAAATTAAAGAAAATGCACTAAAAAATATTTCATGGGAACTGCATGACAATGTCGGGCAATTGTTGTCTTTGGCAAGATTGGAACTCAATATTCTCAAACCAAAATCGACACATAATTCAGAAAAAATAAATGAAATCAGTGAAATAATTGGCTCTTCGCTTCAGGAAATCAGAACGATATCTAAAATTTTAAATTCGGAGTTTATCAACAGTATCGGATTAGAAGAGTCTATTAAAATAGAGATAGACCGATTCAACCGTCTCAAATTTATTGCTGCAACATTAGAAATTTCCGGAGAGAATTTTGAGATTCCCAATCAGGACGAAATCATCTTATTCAGAATGATTCAGGAATTTTTTTCCAATACTATCAAGCATGCGCAAGCGACTCAATTATTGGTTTCCTTACATTATACTGAACAACAATTGGAAATCCTAGTTCAGGATAATGGCAAAGGATTTGAAATTGAAAAAGCTATCAATGGTTCAGGTTTACTCAATATGAAGAGTAGAGCCAAAATGATTCAAACCCAATTTGAACTCATTTCAAACTCCAAAGGCACTCAAATCAAAATGACTTATCCCAATAAAAATCTAATCAAAAACGAATAATTTCTCTACAAATGGACACGAAAAATATATTTATCGTGGATGACCACGTACTTTTTGCCAGATCTTTGGCTGGATTGGTCAACACTTTTCCGCATTATCAAGTGGTAGAAACTTTTAACAACGGAGCAGAATTGGTGGATGCTTTATCTACTGGAATTGCAGAACCTAGTTTAATACTTTTGGATATTAAAATGCCCATCATGGATGGTCTTGCAACCATGAAATGGTTAAAAAAATACCATCCCTTTGTCAAAGTGTTGGCATTATCCATGGAAGATGACGAACAGACTATTTTAGCCATGTTGCGAAGTGGAGCCAAAGGTTATCTACTGAAAGATACGCAGCCCGATTTATTGAATCTCGCTATGGATTCGGTTATCCAACAAGGTTATTTTCATACCGAATTGGTGACCCATGTATTGATGCATTCATTGCATGAAAAACATACTCCGGAACAAGAATACGCTTTGAAAGAAAATGAGATTACATTTATCAAATTGGCTTGTGAAGAAAAAACTTACAAAGAAATTGCAGAGGAAATGAGTTTAAGTCCCAAAACGATAGATGGTTATAGACAACAACTTTTTGATAAATTAAAAATCAAAAACAGAACCGGTTTGGTAATATTTGCTTTAAAAAATAAAATTATCGAAATATAAATATCTCTATTCCGGATATTCAATGCGGATGTGGTAAATGTTTTTAAGTTTCTTTTTGACCACTTTTTTTACTTTTTCAATTTCTCTAAAGGTTATATCTGCATTTTGAAATTGACCGTTTTCCATTTGGTTTTTGACAATCTTTTCTACAAATAAGTCTATGGTTTTGGCATTGGGTTCTTTCAAACTCTTGGATGCAGCTTCGCAAGCATCGCATATCATCACAATGGCAGTTTCCTTTGAAAAGGGAATGGGTCCAGGATATCTAAATTTATTAATATCTGTAGCATCGGGATTGTATTCCTCTTCTTTTTTATAGAAATAATAAACCAAATTGGTTCCATGATGCGTCCTTATAAAATCAATCAAACGATCGGGTAAATTGTTCTTTTTAGCTAATTCAATACCCAAAATTACGTGATCAATTATGATACGCGCACTTTCTTCAGGATCCAAATCACTGTGTGGATTGACACTAGTAGATTGATTTTCTACAAAATACATGGGATTGAATATTTTGCCAATATCGTGATACATTGCTCCTGTTCTGACCAACAATGCATTGGCACCAATTTCCTTGGCAGCCGATTCTGCCAGATTGGCTACCTGCATCGAATGCTGAAAAGTTCCGGGTGCTTTTTCATTTAACTCCCGCAACAATTTGTGATTGGTATCCGAAAACTCTCGTAAGGTTTCATCCGATACCAGTCCAAATAATTTTTCATAGATAAAAATAAAAGGCACTATCAAAGAGGCTGTCATGAGTCCATTGAGTATAAAAAGATAAATGTTGAGTTTATCTACATTAGCTGCATTGCCTTCATGAGTAACTGTAAATGCTACATAAGTCAATAAATATACACCCGTAATTTTACCTACTGAAAGGAATAGATTGGCTCTTTTATTGAGTTCAGAAACCGTCAAGATGGTAACTATACCGGCGACCAATTGGATAAATATAAATTCAAAACTATTGGGAACCAAAAACCCCAATAATAATATAGTCAACACATGGGTAAACAAACCCATACGCGGATCTAAAAATGCTTTTATCAGTAATGGGATTAAAGTATAGGGTAAAATATAGAGGTATTTGGCGTTGTATTTCAACATCAACATGGTCACCAAAACCACCAAAAACATATTGGCAAACAGAAAAGTAACTTTAGAAATATTGTCACCAATATCGGGACGATACCGATTGATAAACAAGAGCAGCATCATTAAAATCAATGCAACCAAAACCGTATAGGAAATGATCAACCAATAAAAATTTTCTTTAGACCAAGTCAATGTATTGTATTCTTCATTGAGAGAATTCAATTGGTCAAATGTCACATCTTCTATGATATCTCCTTTTGATATAATAATAGAACCTTTGGTAACTAATCCTTTATTAGGGGAAATCGATTGTAGCTGTTGATCAATATAAGCTTTGGACAAATTGGCGTCAAAAAACATATTGGGAAGCACATTCTTTTCCAACATTTGCACCCATTTTGTCTTTTGATTGGGGTCTGGAAAATCTACAAAAGCATTCTGAATGGCCCGACTTTTAGTTTGACTTGTAAAAAAATCGCTGATGAAATGTTCGGTAACCACATTGCCTCGTACCAATCTGATTCGGGTTTTGGCTTGGTTTTTCTCTTCCAATTCGGGAGTGAGTTTTACATAACCAAACTTATACACTTGCGAAATCAGTTCGTTTGATTTTTGAAATCCTAATTTGAAATCATTGGGATTATTGGGAAAATCAGCTGCAATTAATCGAGCTTCCCAATTGACTTTACGTAGCACATTTTCAGATATCGAATCTTGAATGATGTAGTAGTCATTGAAGTTTTTGAGTATTTCACTCTTTTCCTGGGCAAGTTCGCTATCTGTTTTGAGAATCGCAAAATCAAAAGGGGCATAAAAGTCATCATAATGCCAGACTTTCCCCTTTTGAAATTGATATTTAAATTGTCCGCCTCTAGGAAATAAATAGACTATTGACACTACCGAAATAAGATAGATAATCAACTTGAAAATCAAGGAATGGTTTTCAAAAAGTCTATTTAAGAGGTTTCTCATATTTGTATTTTCAATATCTTAAATACCAAAGTTCAAAAATATTGAAAATTACTTATTTATTAGCCCATTTGAAGGCTAAATATGCGATTAATGTCCTTTAATCCCGAGCATTTCCTCTAAACGTGTCGGTTTGTGCTCGACAATCCATCTTCTGTAATTGGAAAATTGACGATCTTCACTCAATTTGGCTGTTTTATCCAACAAACAAACTTCATCATTTTCAGAAATAATCTGATGTTTCAAAATACTGTTTTCAATACTTGCCAATTCTTCTTGTATCAAATCCTGCAAAGCTTTGTTATAGATATTTATCTTCTCTAAAATAGCTTCATCATTGGTATAAACATCTTCCAATTCATCCAAATGTTCGCTGATGATTTTGGCAGTCATTTCTTTTCCATGTTTTTTGGAACTCATGATGTTTCCTTTTCCGGTAATCGCATTTCCAATAGCAAATACATTATCCAATCCGTAAACGTTGAATTCATTCTCAGGATTCATCTTCAGTTTTTCCCCATCATAAGGTAAACCTTCAATTTTTTTAGGAATACTACCTATCGATCCGATGACGAATGTAGTATGGATATCAAAAAAAGTATCTGTAGCAATCAATTTACCACCTTGAATTTCCATTTTACGGAATTTCAAGCCCACAAATTGACCGTTTTCAATGATTTCTTCTTCCACTACTGCCTGAGGCACAAAATGGAACATGAATTTTTCTACGTATTTTTCAATCAGATTTTTGGATGTTTCACGTGCTTTGGCAATTTTTTCGGGAGAATCATCACTGGGTTGTGCCAATGGCATATCTTCCGCAGCTCTTCTGTAAACCAAGTAACCCGGCTCTACTCCTATTTCTTCCAAAGTCGTTTGATGTAATTCCAAAATTTCTCTAACCCCTTTTTTCTCCAATGTAAATAAATCTACATCGATGTTTTTGTGTTTTTTCAAACCTGCCATCACCAACTCCATCATCACAATTTTAATCACGTCAATAGATGCCAATCCACCACCTAAAACAACCGATTTATTTTGGATTTGGTATCTCTTACCTTTGTAATTGGCTTCGTGTTTGTGATTAAACCAATACAAAAATGGATTTTGATACACCAAATGTGTGTCTAAATAATCATGAATGCGATTCAAAGGCAGTTGACGGTCATTCCAAGCACCATTGGCTAAAATCACAGCTGAAAAGCCCCAATCTTTTACTAAATCGCTGAAATTGATATCTTTTCCTATTTGAACCAAAGGAATGTACGTAATATTGGCATGATCCAATTTGTCATCTATAGCTTCTTCCTGACGATCTCTCAAACTGGCATGCCACATAGGCAAACCGTCTTCCAATTTGCCATAAGGCAATTCATTTTGATCAAAAACGACTACTTTAAATCCTTTTTGAGCCAACATGGTTGCAGCTTCCGAACCGGAAACCGATCCTCCGATGATGGCAATATAATGTTTGTTGGTTTGAATAGTATCTTGTTGCATATATAGTGTATTAGTAAATTTACTATGCAAACATACGACAATAAAACTAGGCACATCATGATTTTCATTGACTATACCAATCTCATGATTGATAAAACTTATGTAAACTGAAGAGTGAAAATCAAAAAATTAAAAATGTGGGAAACTTGGGTCTTTGCTTAAGGATAATGAAACCCCAATTCATTTCCTTTAGGAATGAAACAAAGCAGTTTAAATAATTATTCAAATAGGAATCAATATTTTCTTAATTAAACCTACGATGGATTCAAATTCTTTCTCAAAAAATGGGTTTTTAACCAAATCAAAGCTAAGATAAAAAAGGGTACAACCGAAAACATGATTTTGAATTTCATACTTAAAACTCCTACAATAAATATCATAGCAAACAACAAGAATATACCGAAAATGCCGGTTAAAACCAGATACTTATTGGTATTTGTTTTGAATAATGCTAGGAGTAAAATGATTTGTCCTATTAAAGGTAGCACTACCAGTGGATGGATTATTGAAGATGGATTGACAACCAATTTTTGTAGAATTTCAAACTCCATTTGAAAAATAAATTCTTTTCGTTCGCCCCATTCCAAATATCCTATAAAAGAAGTCAAGAAGAGAAGCAATACAATGATATTCAACTTTTTCATTTTGAAAAAATATTATAAGTCCTTAAATCCACAAAGAAAATGTAAAAGCCACGAAATCGAAGATTCAACGTAGTTAATACACAAATTTATCATTTAATAATGGGTGTGTGCAAATTGATTCTAATTCCTCTATACGGGATCTTCGTTTCACTACGATTTACTGATTAATAAACACTAATATTAAATCCTTGCGGATTTAAGGTAAGATTTGACCTATACCAAATAAAAGGGAGAACAAAAATGTACTCAATGCCAAAATCTTGAGCTCGGGATCCAAAGCTTTCGGGTCTTGGTTTTTCAAAACGCGGATCAGTTGTTTGACTATGGGAACATAAGCCAAAAGAAATAGGAATTGCCAAAAAGAGGTAAAGTGAAAATTGACATAAAAAAGAGCAAATGCCAATGAAAATCCGATGAGGTAATAATAGTATTTCTTTGATTTTTCTTCGCCCATTTTAACTGCCATGGTATTTTTTCCGGCTTTCATATCTGAAACTCTGTCACGCATATTGTTGAG
>JADZFW010000081.1 GCA_020854235.1 Flavobacteriaceae bacterium | reverse complement strand
ATGATGCTTTTTATGAATTTTGATAAGATGATTGGGGATGATTTACAAACTGGTTTGAGTCGGTTGAAAGATAATTTAGAATCATAATTCAATGTCGTTTAGTTTACAAAAAATATTCAAACTTTAACCGCAGCGTGCCGCAAAGCTCAACGCAGCGTTTCGCAGAGAAGTTAGATATTAAAAGGCTCTGCGGTACTTTGCGCATTCTCAGCTTACTCTGCGTTAAAAACTTTTTAAGATTCATACTCCTTAACTAATCGACATTGAATCATAATTATAGAGAATTCATCTTAATCATGGAGCGTTTTCTTTTTTAGCAAATTTTACACATATGAACAAAAACAAACTTATTTTAGCCCTACTTATTTTGTTTACTTCACAAACTTATGCGCAACTCGAAGAAGTTTTTGCCGCCCGAGATGATGCGCAAACGTATCTCAATCATTATCTCAGTCCGGTGATGAATGGATTGATGTACAACCTCAATAACGGTTGGTATCATACCGGTAAAACCCATGATAAATGGGGATTTGACCTCACGCTTACAGCTTCGGCTTCGATGATTCCCGAAGCAGAAAAAATGTTTATTTTTGATGCAGCCGAGTACAATTATATGAGCATCAGTAGTGGTAGTAATGAACTACCTACAGCTGCCGGTTCAGAAACTTCTACGGTATTGATAGCTACCAATACAGAAGGAGAGAGTGTTACCTTTGATGCTTTGCAAGGTGTTGGCAACAAGTGGCCCAGTAACTTTTTTATTCCGGTTTCCCTTCCTACACCTATGATTCAAGCTGGTGTTGGCATTCCCAGTGGTACGGATGTCAAGTTGCGTTATTTTCCCAAAACCACCAATGAGGAACTTTCATACAGTTTATTGGGAATAGGCATCCAACATGATTTGACTCAGCATCTCCAATTTTTAGATAAAATCCCGACTTTACACATCTCCGCATTGGGTTCGTTTACGCAAGCCCAATTGACTTATACGCCAGCCGAATCAGCAGTTGAAGGTGAAGGTCAGCGGTTGGAAATGAAAGTGGGAACTTATACTTTGCAAGTAATTGGAGACATTGATTTGAAATTGGTCAATTTTTATTTGGGAATGGGTTACACAGGAGGCGCTACCAATATTGACGCATTGGGCGCTTACCAATATGATTACGACGAAAATGGCAGTTTTGAAGCCGACGAAACCGTGACCGATCCCATGCACTTAAACTTTGAAATCAACGGGTTTAAAACTACTGCAGGAGTAAGATTTAATTTTGGACCGGTTAGGTTTTTTGCAGATTATACCTTGCAAAAATATCCGGCAATAGCTACGGGACTTGCATTTAGTCTTCGTTAACGCATCATTCTTTTAACTTTTTTGCATTTTTCGCACTATCAATTTGAATAATAGGAAAAAAAGTAGGCTTTTTTTAAATCTTATTGTGATTAATTAAAAATAATAGCCTGTGATTTCAAATGAAAGTCGAGTATTGGTTATATTTGTGCTTTAGAATTCAATTTATTAATTTATAATAATATTTATATGAAAGTAACAGTTGTAGGAGCAGGAAACGTTGGTGCCACATGCGCAGATGTACTTGCCAAAAACCAAGTAGCCAATGAAGTAGTGCTATTGGATATCAAAGAAAATTTTGCTGAAGGTAAAGCATTAGACATTTGGCAGGCAGCTGCCATCAACAATTTTGATACCCGTGTAGTGGGAACAACCAATGATTACAGCCGTACGGCAAAATCGGATGTGGTGGTGATTACTTCAGGTATTCCTCGTAAACCCGGTATGTCTCGTGATGATTTGATTTCGACGAATGCCAATATTGTGAAAACGGTTACTTCAGAAATCGTAAAGCATTCACCTGATGCCATCATCATCATTGTTTCCAATCCTTTGGACGTGATGACTTATGCAGCGTTTTTGACTGCTAAAAAACCGGCTACCAAAGTATTTGGTATGGCAGGAATCTTGGATACGGCTCGTTACAAAGCCTTTTTAGCTACTGAATTGGATTGCTCACCCAAAGACATTCAAGCTGTTTTGATGGGCGGACATGGAGATACTATGGTACCCCTACCTAGATATACTACTGTAGGTGGAATTCCGGTAACCGAATTGGTTTCTAAGGAAAAATTGGATGCCATTGTAGATCGTACGAAGAAAGGTGGAGGAGAAATCGTCAACCTATTGGGAACTTCGGCTTGGTATGCACCCGGAGCTGCTGCAGCTCAAATGGTCGAAGCCATTTTGAAAGATCAAAAAAGAGTATTCCCTGTATGCGCCATGTTGGATGGAGAATACGGTATGAAAAATATCGCGATGGGTGTTCCGGTGAAATTGGGTAAAAATGGAATTGAAAACATCATCGAACTCCAACTCAATACTGAAGAAATGGCTTTACTGAAAGAATCGGAAGGGCATATCAAAGGTGTGATGGATGTTTTGGATGGTATGAATTTGTTCTAGGAAGCCATTTAAAAAATGAAATAGAGCCTGTCGAAATATTTAATTTTCGACAGGTTTTTTTTTGCTAAAATAGATACAACATATTTGTTATTTGAAATAGAAATTGATAAATGAATGAAAACTTGTCCTCCGAACAAGTATGATTATTTTGACAAATAAAACATTTATTGTAGATTTGTTTTGAAATATTTGTGCTGTGAAATAATTTGTGCTATTACCTAATATTTAACTAATATATTCATTTTTAGACTTATCTTGATTGGTTTGTCTAAGGAAATAATGAATCAAAAAATATATGAACAAATGATTTAATTATAAAAAAAATTGCCATGGAATTACAATTGATACAAGAAAAAATTTATCACATCAGAGGACAAAAAGTTATGTTGGATTTTGATCTTGCTGCCCTTTATGAAGTAGAAACAAAGGTTTTAAAACAAGCTGTAAAACGCAATTTAGACCGATTTCCAAAAGATTTTATGTTTGAACTTTCGAAAGAAGAATTTGAGAGATTGAGGTCACAATTTGTGACCTCAAAACGTGGAGGTATGAGATATCAGCCCTTTGCATTTACAGAACAAGGGGTTTCCATGTTAGCAAGCGTCTTGCGTAGTCATATTGCTATTCAAGTAAGTATAGCAATCATAAGAGCATTTGTCCTTATGCGTCAACATCTAACAGATTACAAAGAATTAAAAGAATCAATATCTGCAATCGAAAATGATATGAGTATCAAGTTTAAGGATATTTATCAAGTTTTAGATTATCTCTTAAAGGAAAAAGAACGTGAATTATTACAAAAAGACCGTAAAATGATTGGATATAAATAGTGGTAAAACGAAATTATGGAAATACAATCATAAAAAAAAGCAACATACTGTATAAACAATATATTGCTTTTTTAGATTGTGGAGACGGCGGGACAAATGTTACATGTTTCTATGAACTTTATATTATTTCATTAATAAAAAATTCAGTTATGACAATACAATATATTTCAGGTTTTTTTGACGCAGATGGTTCAATTACTATGAGTAAAAACTCAAAAAATGACATTTATAAAACTTTAAAAATAGATTTCACAAATAATGAAAAAAGTATTTTGATCGGAATACAGAATTTTTTTATAATACATGATATTACATCTACTATTTCAACAAAAAAATCAAAAAAACCATTACATTCTATTAATTACTCATTATCAATTAACTCTAATCAAATGTGTTTAAAATTGTGTAAATTAATAAAACCTTTACATTCTAAAAAGAGACATAGAATCAATACAGTATTAAAGTATCACAATGCAGTAACAAATAGAAATGGGAAATATAATGTCAAAGAACATGCGAGAAAAAAAGCTTATGAAAGGCTATTTTTCTCCTCTATTTTTCAATAGAGATCGGACTATCTCATCATCCGTTCAGGATGTCGCTTTCTGTGGACTTGCCGTAGCATTCCTAGTCTCTGAACCTGCTCACTTCTACCAGTGAGATTGGCTGCTGATTAGCTTAGATTTCTCCTTAGCGTTCCAGCAATTCAAGCGATTTTGCATCATACATTCCTGTATGAGTCGACCTTAAATCGAACCCGCGTCCAAACAAGCAACCGAAGAGCTTTCTACATGTTTATTTCTCGATTGGTTTTCGACTTTGAGCTGACCAAGAACAGCCCACCCAAAGCTTATCTTCTGTTATTTCGGATCCATCGCGAAGCATTCCGGTTCCTATGTTTACTTTTACGATGCCTCTTGACCGACCGCCGTAAACCGAGGCTTTCGAGAGACATTCAGCCCTCCCGCCTTGCAGGAGCGTTGGCTTATAATCCTACTTGATTCAGATTAAGCAGCTAAAGCGTAATTAGATTCGCCGTTTAATTTTTTGAAAATGGGATTAACGAGTGCTTTTTCATTACTCGACATGCTTACTGTCCGCCTGACCTTGCTGTCAAAACCGGTCGTCCCCCCAAAAGAAAGTAGAAATTAGAAATTAGAAGTTAGAAATGTGGAACATCAACTTCTTTTTCATTCTATTTTCACCTTAATTGGAAAGGCAAAAATACTATTATTGATTTAATAAACCGTTAAAAAATACCAATTAATATATATATCGGAACGCTTCGAGTATGTTTCCTGCTTCAATGCATTTTTTGGCTTCTTCAAAATCTATGGCTTTGGGTTCTTTTCCCGTTGGGGTTGGGAGTGCTTCTACACCTCCCAATCGCGCCAATTCATTCCCTGTCAAATAGGGTGAATGCTTGATGTGTTCGGGTAATTGATCGATACCCATGGCCATGACACCTAAGGGTTTGGGGATTTCAAATAAGGCTTCTTTGATGGTTCGCACATAATAAGGTCCGCCCATTCTGCCTACCAAATCGATTAAAAAGGGATCTATTTGTCCTTTTGCATCCAAAATGCTTGTTTGCACATGGATTCTTTTAACCAAACACAGAATCAAATTTCCGGCACCGGCTTCTTCACCCAATTCGATGATTTGTTGGACTTCGCATTCAAATTGAACCGGAGATTCTTTTACTCTGAAAGGCTTCACCAACTCGGAAGGGATGGGAGTAAGGCCGGCTTTTTCAAATTCGTTGACGCCTTTGGCATAGGAAACGCTCGACAAACTCATTTGTTCGACCATTTGATAATGTACCACATTGATCACTACTTCGGGAACTTCTTTCAGGTTGAAATACGTGTCTTTCAAACCGCCGTTTTCACCTTTTCGAGCTGGTGAAAATAGTAAGATCGGGGGATTGGAGCTGACTACATTGAAAAAACTAAAAGGTGATAAATTGGGATTTCCTTCTTTGTCAATGGTACTGGCAAATGCAATGGGGCGTGGGGCTACCGCATTTTGCAGTAAGGTTTGCAAATCGCCGACAGTTAATTGGGTTGGGTCAAAACTTTGGATCATAAGGCAGGGAGTATTTGTGTATTACAGGAACCAAATCCTATTCTAATACCATTGGCTTCGGCATAAGCTTTCATGATGACGGTGTCGTAGTCTTCGATAAATTTTCGGGTACTACCATCTTGCAATTTGAGTTCTTTTTGACCGGACCAACTCAATTCGAGTAAGGAACCAAAAGAACTTTCATCGGGTCCGCTGATGGTTCCCGATGCGTATAAATCACCCACATTTATGTTGCAACCATTGACGGTATGATGCGCCAATTGTTGTGGAATATTCCAGTACAAATACTTGTGGTTGGATTGACAGATGCGAGAAGGTATGGCATCTTGGGGTTGAATATAGACTTCTAATCGGATGTCGTAATTTTGGGCTCCCTCAAATTGCAGATAGGGTAAAACTTCCGGTTCTTGTTTGGGGCCATTGACTTTAAAGGTTTCCAAAGCTTCCATGGTCACAATCCAAGGAGAAATCACCGAACCGAAATTTTTTCCCAAAAACGGACCTAGCGGGACATATTCCCATTTTTGAATATCTCTAGCGGTTAGGTCATTGAAGATGCACATTCCAAACACATATTCTGATGCCTTTTCAACAGAAACAGATGACCCTAAGGCAGTCGATTTTCCGATGATGTATCCCATTTCCAATTCAAAATCCATCAAACGACTCTGAGAAAATATAGGTTGTTCGGCGTCTTTGGGTAAGATTTGACCTTTGGGTCTGTGGATGGCAGTACCCGAAACCACGATAGACGATGCCCGACCGTGGTAACCTACGGGAATATGTCGCCAATTGGGCAACAAGGCATTGTTGGGGTCTCGAAACATCTTTCCTACATTGGTAGCATGCTCGATACTGGAATAAAAATCGGTGTAATCGCCTATTTGAACCGGAAGCAACATTTCAACTTCGTCGGCTGCATAGGTAAGTCCTTCCAAATTTTGCAATAGCGTTCTCTCGACAGCATCTTCAGAAAAAAGTTGGATGATTTGATTGCGAATGGCATTGGTAATGGATTTTCCTTGTGAAATAAATGTATTCAAATAGGCGTTTTCAAAAACGGAAGGATCCAATGACCAAGCTTTGAAAAAATCATTTTTATGCAAAACAGTTAAATCCAAAACCGTATCTCCGATGCGTGTCCCTAAGTGAGGTTGGGTATGAGTGGTTTTAAACACTCCGAAAGGGATGTTTTGAATGGGGAAGTCGGAGTCTTCGGGAACATGAATCCAGGTGGGATTGTTGGTGTTTGACATTTTGGATTTTTGATTTTAGATTGGCGATTGGCGATTTTTGATTTTTGATTTATTTAGAGGGTACCGCGTAGGGCTTGTTCACGTTCGATGGATTCGAAAAGGGCTTTGAAATTACCGGCTCCAAAACCTTTGGCTCCCATGCGTTGGATGATTTCGAAAAATAAGGTTGGTCGGTCTTCTACGGGTTTGGTAAAAATTTGCAATAAGTAACCTTCTTCATCGGCATCGACCAAAATGGATAAGTTTTGCAATTTTTTGATATCTTCTTTCATCACTTGGATGTGTTTGCCCAATCGTCGGGGTATGTCATCGTAATAGGCTTGTGGAGGTGGCGGTAGAAATTCGACGCCGCGCGCTTTGAGACCTGCAACGGTAGTGATGATGTCATCGGTGGCAACTGCTATATGTTGGCATCCGGCACCTTCGTAGAAATCCAGGTATTCTTCAATTTGGGATTTTTTATTGCCTTTGGCCGGTTCGTTGATAGGAAATTTGATACGTCCATTGCCATTACTCATCACTTTACTCATCAGGGCGGAGTATTCGGTGTGAATTTGGGTATCGTCAAAAGACAAGAAATTTTCAAAACCCATCACTACTTCATACCATTTGACCCAAGTATTCATTTGGCCCCAATCCACATTTCCCACCATGTGGTCAATGAATTTCAAACCGAGTGGTTCGGGATTGTAATCGGATTTCCAAGAGACATAACCGGGTAAAAAAGCACCGTTGTAATTTTTTCGTTCTACAAAAATGTGGACGGTTTCGCCGTAGGTATGAATTCCGGAACGGATGACTTCGCCAAATGCATCTTTTTCAACCCTTGGTTCCATAAAAGGTAAGGCGCCTCTACGGGTAGTTTCTTCAAAAGCTTTACGGGCATCTTCGACCCATAAAGCAATCACTTTGATGCCATCGCCGTGTTTTTTCAGATGCTCGTTGATGGGCGATTGACTGTTGAGTGGTGTAGTGAGAACCAATCTGATTTTGTCTTGAGCTAGCACGTAACTCACTTCGTCTTTGGAGCCGGTTTCCAATCCTTTGTAAGCCCAAGATTGAAATCCGAAAGCAGTTTTATAATAGTGAGCTGATTGTTTGGCATTGCCTACATAAAATTCGACGTAATCGGTTCCCAATAGCGGTAAAAAATCCTGAGCGCCTTCAAAAATTTTCTCGAGGCCGTATTCTACTGATTTAAGTTTATCCATGAGTTGGTCGTTTGAGAGTTAAAAGTCTTTCTTCAGGGTAAAGATATAAAAAAATAAAAAAACGGCGTATGTTATATCTACAACTGTAGTTGTTGGGTTAAGATTGAGTTTATAAAGTTTGTAAAGTTATTGGGTTATAAAGTTATTGAGTTATTGGGTTATTGAGTTATAAAGTTATTGGGTTATAAAGTTATTGGGTTATAAAGTTATTGAGTTATTGGGAGTTCCAATAATCATAACGCGAGTTCAAACAATCATGACGCGAGTTCCAACAATCATAATGGGAGTTCAAACAAACATGATGCGAGTTCAAACAAACATGACGCGAGTTCAAACAATCATGATGCGAGTTCAAACGATCATGATGCGAGTTCAAACAAACATGACTCTAGTTCAAACAATCATGACGCGAGTTCAAACAAACATGATGCGAGTTCAAACAATCATGACGCGAGTTCAAACAAACATGATGCGAGTTCCAATGATCATGACGCGAGTTCCAACAATCATGATGGGAGTTCAAACAAACATGGCGCGAGTTCAAACAATCATGATGGGAGTTCCATCAGTCGTGTCGGGAGTTCCAATAATTTTGAATTCTGCATTCAGCATCAGAAGAACTTTTTTTATCAGAAACACTTTTTTCCGTCAGAAAGACTTTTTCTTATCAGAAACGTTTTTTTTCATCAGAAACACTTTTTCTTCCATCGGAAACACTTTTTCTTTCATCAGAAAGACTTTTTCTTCCATCAGAAACACTTTTTCTTCCATCGGAAACACTTTTTCTTTCATCAGAAACACTTTTTCTTTCATCAGAAACACTTTTTCTTTCATCAGAAACACTTTTTTCTCCATCAGAAACACTTTTTCTTTCATCAGAAACACTTTTTGTTCCATCAGAAACACTTTTTTCTTTATCAGAAACACTTTATGCTCCATCAGAAACACTTTTTTCTATTTCAGAAACACTTTATGCTTCATCAGAAACACTTTTTACTCCATCAGAAAGACTTTTTGCTCCATCAGAAACACTTTTTGGTTTATCAGAAAGACTTTTATCAATTTCTAAACGACTCAAACTATTTTCTAAACGACTTGCTCTAATTTTGAAAAGGCTTAAAGCAATTTCTAAACGACTCAAACTATTTTCTAAATGACTTGTTCTAATTTTGAAAAAACTTAAACGAATTTTTAAACGACTGATATTTCTTTCTAAATGATTGGGAGTAATTTCTGAACTACCCGATTTAATATCTAAAAGGTCTAATTATTATTTGAAAAGGTTGGAACTACAATCTAGAAAACTAGAATTGATATCAAAGTAATTTGCAACATTAAGAAGCGTTCTTTTGATGATTTATAATTATTTTCATATCTTTGAGTAACTGAAAAAAAGAGGTCTGAAAACAGACCTATCGCTATGTTTATGGGTTTATTGGGGTGTTTTTTTCGGGGGTATAAAGGAGTTGGCGGTAAGTTTAACAAAACACGATAAACAAACAATAAATGGGACTATTTGACTTTTTCAAAAAAAATTCTTCTGACAGCAAGCAAATTGACAGACAACAACCAGAACCAATTAACAATAATTCGTATTTACTTGAAACATTAAGAAGTAGACTTATAGAATTAGGTTATCACGTTGACAAACATCCACAATACCTTGCGTTAATTGTTAACTCTGAAATTGAGATTGCTACTGTTATTATTGACAATCCAAATAATCATCCGAGCATTTTACATTTGATGATTTTGACTATTCAGTCCAAGTATTTTCCGAAAGGTATTGAAGAAAATATTGTTGGTGTTGGAACTAATATTCAAGACAAAGTCAATTCTGTAATAGACAATTACATTAACACGACTTTTCTACCAATAATTGATAGTTTCTCTGATAGCCATAATCCCGACTTGGACTTCTCTATAATCATGGACGGCAAAGAAGTTCTTTGGCATCCAAAATTGGGCAATCTGACACTTCAAGGACAATGGAATGACCAGCCTGAAAATGAACCATTTTTTGAAATTATAAAAGACAAATTAAAAGATAAACTAACATCGAATAAATTAAATTGGTTGAAACTTTATATTTCAAAACGAGCAGACGGAACAATTATAGGAGAATGTCTTTTTAATAATGAACCTTGGGAAGACGGTTTGGCTTACATTACAGAATATTCAAAATCGTGGAAATTAAAAAGCGATTTTCAAGGACTGAAACAATTTATAATGTTCAGAAAATGTGACGCTTGTGACGAATAGAAACCCTACCGCCAACATCGGTTTGGCAATATGGCGGCTGAAGTGCTTCTATGAAACATTTGTGCAAGATTCAACAGCAGGAATTCTATTGAACTTTTGTGCTAAAAATCCATCACATCGCCAAGCCAAAAACCGTTATGCGATACTTTAAGAAACGACTCAACATTAAGAATAATAAAATCTGACAAACAATAGCAAATGGCATCATACGTACCAATAGTAAGACAAATAGCATGGATATTATTAATTCCTCAACTTTTGTTAATGGGACTTTTAATCTACATCTTTCATTTATTAAAATTGGAAGACGCTTTCTTTTATGGTGCTGCGACCTATTTAGTTTTGTATTTTAGACTGAAAAATTTAGTTGCTAAAGACCATCGACAAGGAATGAAACTTGTTAAACAACAAAAATTTGAAGAAGCCATACCTTTATTTGAGAAGAGTGTTGATTTTTTTACCAGAAACAATTGGGTGGACAAATATCGCTTCTTGACACTTTTGAGTTCTTCAAAAATGACCTATAAAGAAATGGGACTTTGCAATATTGCATTTTGCTATAGTCAGACAAATAATGGTCAAAAAGCTAAAGAATATTACGAACTGACACTTAAAGAATTTCCTGAAAATGGTATAGCAACAGTTGGACTGAAAATGATAAACTCATTTGTACAGAATGCAAAGACTGAAAATTAAAATGGAGAAAGAAGAAAAGCGAACGCATAACAGCACCAACCTAAAAGTGGCGGTTCGATGGTTTAATCAAGCTTTGTGCTTGGTTGATAGTGAAGTGCTACAAAATTGTGACCTTTGGGTAGTCGCGAAATGTTATAGGCAATTATAGAATGACAGCAACCGAAGACATAAAAGATGTTTTTTCAATCCTACACGATGGGACAATTTCTGCGTGGACGGGAGACAAAAACTTGCTGACTTTGACGGTAGAGTGTGAATATTTGGCGGAACGAATTGACAAGTCATTTGACAGGTTTTACGTGGTGCTAATCAATGTAGACAAATTAGAACTTGACCCTTGGACAAATCCAATTGACCTTCCAACTATTGTTAAGACCGATTATGCAGACATTTTTAAGGCAGAACTTGAAATACTTTCAGCCGACATTAAAGATGACGTTGTTGTAATAACTTGCAATCAACACGACACAAGCCTTGACTATTGCGGTGGGAACTTGACAATTAGCAGCAAAACAATCAAAGTATATGACCAGAACAAAAATGAATTGACCATAAATCATTTTGACAAAATATGTAACGAATATTGGGACGAATGGAGAAAGAAATAAAATCTTCCTATAACAGGCGTCTGGAAATAATGTGAATTTTGTAGTAAATTCAAGTTAATGTTTCGCAAGAAATTTTATCTTTGATAGAAAAAATCGGTTCCGTAGCTCGCAACCTCGCTAAGCGCTGGAATGTGTGTGACTTGTACAACAGCAACAACTGTTAGTGCTTTAAAACAGATGATAGTAGGTCTATCAGTGACGATTTACAGGAATAGTTACTAAACCACCTTATGCAGCCTTTAATGGAAACATTAAGGTTGTGAGCGATAAGGAGAAACGGCAGCAGAGATTGCCGAAGTTGCATGGATGAGAGTTGAACGCAAGTAAACCATTGAAGAAGCCTCGTAATTGCAAAAGATGATGTCAAAAGTGAGTAGTTACGTTAGTACTCACGATAGCGTGTATCGGCAATCTGTCTACCGGATACATGGCATCCGAGGTAAAGTTGTCAAGACGCATCCATAGGCTGTTTTAAGGAACAAGTGAACTCTATATCGTTCTGTAAAATCATAAGAGGAAACAGACAACTAGGGATGTAGTTGAGAAATAGGGGATAGACCTATTCGTAGTAGCGGGGTAGTATTTGAAATGAATATGGAGCCAAGGGATAGGCAAAGTAAGAAAAAGTAATTCTTAACAACCTATCAATTAGACGATTGATTATTACCAAACAAAATCACATAACCAGAGTAATGACATTGGCTATTGGTACATCTATAAATATGATTATATTTGTGTGATTTAATACTATGAAGAGCCGTGTGAAGAGAGACTTTCTAGCATGGTTCTATGAGAACGTTAGTTTGAAATTCCTTTGCATGACTCGATTGGACACATTATAATAAAACCGATGAATATGAAACCATTTTTACTTACAATATTATTCCTTTTAATTGGAAATTTTGCTATAGGTCAAAACGACAAAGAAAAAGCTTTGGAATTAGGACAAAATGCAATTAAAATAATGGACGAGGGAAAACTTGATGAATCTATTGCCTTATTAGAACAAGCTCAAAAATTAGACCCTGAAAGAATAGACTACCCATACGAACTTGCCTATGCAAATTATAGAAAAGAGGATTATCAAAAAGCAATAGAAATACTGAACACCATAACTGAACATAAAGATGTAACAGATGTAGTATTTCAGTTGTTAGGAAATGCATATGACTTAACAGGAAAACCTGAACTTGCTTTGGAAACCTACCAAAAAGGAATGATTAAGTTCCCTAATTCTGGAAAATTCCATTTAGAATCTGGAAATATTAAATATCTTAATAAAGAATATAATGAGGCAATTGCATTTTGGGAGGATGGTATTAAAGTTAATCCGAACTTCTCATCAAATTATTATAGACTTTCAAAAGTGTTTTCGTTAACGGAAGAACGAATTTGGACCTTACTCTACGGTGAATATTTTATGCTATTAGAACCAAATACACAGAGAACGAAAGAAATAAGTAAGTTGCTATATGAAAATTACCAAAAAAGCTATGAAGTACAAACTGATTCCACTGGTGAATTCCATATGACAGAAAAAGGATTTCAAATAGTAGTACAAGACAAAAAAGATATAAAAAAAATAAAGAAAGGAGTTCTACCATTTGAGGGAACTTTTGCAACTGCCTTTGCCTTTTCAGCAATCAATTTTCAGAATAATATAAACATTGCTTCAATTTACAATGCAAGAAAGAACTTTTTGAACTTTTGGTTCAATGAGAATGAATTTAACAAGGATTATCCAAACAAATTACTAGAGTACCAAAAAGAAATTCAAAAGAATGGTTTTTTTGAAATATATACATATTGGTTATTATCGCAAGGAAATCCCACCGAATATCAAGAATGGTATTCTGAAAATAAACAAAATTTTACTGATTTTGCAAATTGGTTTAACGAAAATGGAATTGAGATTAGTAAAAAAGATTTCAATTCAAGAAAAGATTATTAATAGATATTGTGACTTACAATGGCTAAAAGTAATTACTTATTCTCACTTTCTTTTGAAAATCCGCGCGGATTTTCAGTTTGGTGTGTCCTTGTAAGGTTTAATGCAAACTTGCGTAACTACTCATAGCCTAGAACCGTTGGAAGAAAGTTAAAAATTGAAAAAATACAATTTAATATTAATTTTTCTTATATTTTATACTAATGTTTTCAGTCAAGAGAATGATTTTAAAATAGATAGTTTACTTAATTATGCCAATACAAAACAAAATATCTCTAATTTATTTTACAGTTATAAATATAACTTATTAAAAAATCAAAGTAGTATATTTAAAGAAAAAAATGTCAAAGAAAACATCAGAAATATTAAAGAATATCAAGAAAAGTTGGATACCAGTACGGTTTTTTACATTGATTATACTTACAACGTATTCAAAAATGATTTGAAATCGAAAAGGTACGAGATTGTAAACAATTTCTTTGATAATTTAAAACCTGGTATAAATGTAAATGAAAATTTAAAATCCATTAAATATACTCAATATTTCGATAGTTTAATGAATTATCATTTTGAATGGTATATTCATGATTTAAGTTTATTTATCGATGAGATTAAAACAAATGATGAACCGTTGAAATTATATGTGATTTTAGAAAATGATACTTTGCAAAATTTTGAAAACATTGATTTATTTTTGTATACAAAAAATGTAAAATATAGTAAGATCAATATTTTAAATAAGAAAGAAAAAATTATTGAGCTTCCAATAGATTTGAAAAATTCAGAAATTGACAGTTTAGTGTTTAATTTCAACAGATATGAAATATTAATTTCTGACAGAAAAAATAGGAAAAACGATTTTTTTAGTGAAATTACCTATCAAGATAATCTAACATCTTATAATTTTGAAAAACTATTGTTTTGGACTATAAATATTGATGAAAATCCTCAAATGAATGATATTTACAAATTAGTATTTGATGATGTCTCAAAATACAAATACATTTTTTCAATTAAAATGAGACATGAATTTTTCAAAATGATAATGAAATAATACATCAACCACCAACATGACCTTTAAGCCATTTCGGGTAAGTGCGTTAATTAAAGAAATTCTTATATTTACGATGCCAAGTGGTTAACTAAAAAGTAAGCGAATTTTAAAATGCAACTGCTCATGTCTGTATGAATGTTATGGGTAATATTTTGATAACTGCAAAATATGAAAACTATCATATTTTTGTTTTTTTAATTCTATTCTCTTGTGAAAATAAAACGAATACTCAACAAGATAAAACCGTTGTATAAGTTCAATCAAACACTATGAAAACTTTAAATTTTGATTTTTATACTCAATATAATCAATTCTATATCTGCGATAAAGATTCTCCCGGGCAGACTGATTCTGCTGACTTTTGGACAGATGCAGCATTTAATGATAGACTAGCCAAAGAATTAGGAATTTTGGGTGTTGGGACAGAATGTTATGGACCTGTAAAAGGAGAAATAGTATTCTTGGATAAGAAAAATGAAGATTTTGATATAGAATTATATGACCACATCGTTGAAGCTGGTTTACAAATTCAATCTGGCACTATTCAAATTCTAGACTGTCCAAACTCATCAATCGAATTAGAAATTAATATAGCGCCTGACTTTTATAAATTCCGAATTTATTCTTCAAATCTTGCTTCTGTTGAAGGTGATGAAGGCGATGATTTTTATAGAATTGAATTCTGGAAAGATTTAAATCTTGATAGGAAGGTGCTAAAGAGATATAATTAAACACTGTTCATATCAAATGATATAACAAATGCCGGGTTTGTGTATTTGTGAAACATTTGAAATCTTTATCTACATTTGTGCTAGTTGACAGTTGAGTAACCGTTTCGTTTTGCACATGACCTAGGGTCGGTCGTAACCAGCAAGCATAAAAATGACAGAACAAATTAAAATAGAACTCAATAAGAAGTTGGAGTTACCCGACCAGTTGTTCAATTTATTTTGGACAAAATTGAAACCAGCTATCATAACTAAGGGAGAAATGTTTTTGGAGCAGGGTAAAATGTGCCATTCTCTTGCGTTGGTTGAAAGAGGCGCTTTTTACTCTTTTTACCAAAAGGATGGGAATGAGATCATTGAAGGGTTTTGTTTTGAGGGTTGTTTTATGACAGATTACCCCTCATTTATCACTAATTCTATTTCAAAGAAAAACTTTAAGGCACTTGACAATTCAAATATTTTAACTATTTCCCATAAAGAACTAGAGGCATTGTATAGCCAAAATGTTTTATTTGAACGTGCGGGAAGGTTGATGGCGGAAAATCTTTTTACCACATGGGAATTAAAATTACAAGACACAATTTTTCTAACCCCCACCGAACGATATCTTCAATTATTGAAGAAGAACCAAAACTTGTTACAGCGAGTACCTCAGTATTTGATAGCTTCATATCTCAACATAACGCCACAATATTTAAGTCAAATTCGGAGAAAAATAATTTCTTAAACTAGTTGAACGAGATTGGAAATACCAACTCGTAGTTTTGTGTTCTGTTATTTTAAATGATTTACCATTTTTAATATGCACGAACACGAGTCTTATTATCAAAACAATAGTTTACTTTATTAACCATTCAACTTATGGCATCAGACAATATTTTATTTATGTCTGCTACAGAAATAGCAGATCAAATCAGGAACAAGGAAGTTACTTCTCATGAAGTCGTATCGGCTTATTTGCGACAAATAGAGGCACATAACAGCATCTATAATTCAGTAGTTTTAATTGACAAGGAAAATGCTTTGCGTCAGGCAAAGTTAGCGGATGAAGCTATTGAGAATGGCCATCATTTGGGGAAACTGCATGGAGTTCCTATCACGATTAAGGATAATTATTTGACACAAGGAGTGACCACCACATCAGGATATGAACCATTGCGAAACTATATCCCGACCAAAGATGCCGAACTTGTAAAACTGCTAAAATCTGAAGGTGCTATAATTATTGGGAAAACCAATTTATCGGTTTTAGCCATGGACATGCAGACGGATAATGCTATTTTCGGAAAAACCAATAATGCTTGGGATATTAATAGAACCAGTGGAGGCAGTAGCGGTGGTTGTGCGGTAACACTTGCAACCGGGATGACTTCTTTATCATTCGGAAACGATTTGGCGGGGTCTATTCGGCTACCTTCAGCATATTGTGGGGTATATGGTTTTAAACCCACATTTGGAGTTGTGTCAATTAATGGGATTCAAGCTGACCCTAATGAACCTGTCAATGGTATCAAATCGTTGGCCGTTGCAGGACCTTTAGCGAGAAGTATTGAAGATTTGCAACTTGCTATGGATATTATAGCACAAACCACCAACACCGATCAAAAAGTTATACCCATAAACAGATGTAGTGATACTTTTGACATAAAGCACTTAAAAATTGCATGGACTGATGAGTTTGGTGGAGTACCTGTTCATAATGAAATCAAACAGGCGATTCAGAATTACGTTTCAAAGTTAGAGAAATCGGGTGCTACTGTCGTGAAAATTACGCCTCCAATTGACTTTGACCTTGCATGGAAAACGTGGGGAAGTATTGTCGGTATGCAAGGTGGTTATAATACTTCAAATTTTGCAAAATGGCTAGGGCTTCCGTTTACAAAAGGAGTGTTGAAAGATGTGCCCATGCATCAGAATATTGTCAAACCTACTTCGGTGAGAAAATATATGGAAGCATTAAACATACAGGATTCATTAATTACACAGATGGAGAATTTTTTAGACAGTTTTGATGCGTTTATTTGTCCTGTAAGTGCTGTTAATGCATTTCCACATCATAAGCCAACAAAGAAATATGGTAATTTTAATATATACAACAACCTGATAGAAGTAAACAAGGAGCCTATTCATTATTATGTGGCAACTCAAGCCTATACTATACCATTTACACTTACCGAAAATCCTGTTTTGACCATGCCAATATCACTCAGTAAAGATTCGTTGCCTATCGGTGTTCAAGTAATCGGTAAACGATATTCAGATTTCAAACTATTGAAAATCGGAAAGGTGTTAAATGCCTATTCTGAAAAGTTTAAATATCCATTAGAATAATTTTAATTTTGTTAATGATGAAAATGCAAGTAGGTAATAGGCGTTTTGTAAAGGTGGAGATTTCGTTCTTTTATGACCGTGAAATGCTAAATTAAAGTTTTGTAACTCCAATGAGGTTTATTGCTAAAACCACTTCTTAGCCAAGCAGCAAATCGTTATGAGCTATAGCATTGTGAATCCGGAAACAATTCATGTCTTTGGTAGCAGTAATTAAACCAGAATATGAAATTAACCAAAACATTTAAAATCCTTGCACTTGGAATGTCATATTTTAATTTATTAAAAAACTAATATGTAAGACTTTTTCAGTAGACCCTAAATAGACTAAAATCTAAATTTGAAAGTAAAATCTACAAAACAATTTGACTGAGGAATTTCAATGATTTGTTATGAAATTATCAAATAAGCCACAAACAGCTAACTTGGGTTAGGTAAAAGTGGGGCTTTAGTGTTATATTTGAGCATTGGAATTCCAATGAACATTTGCGTTAACATGAACTTAGTCCAAGTTCAAAACGACATGGGCAAGGTTGAGAAGAAAGCGCCAACACATTTTTAAAAATTAATGATTATGATATACAATCAATGGTACGTAATATTAGAATCGAAAGAGTTAAAAAAGCAAAAGCCGCTTCGAGTTAAACGCTTTGGAGAGGAACTTTCATTATGGAGAGATTATACTGGTAATGCGTGTTGTATTGCCGATAAATGTTGCCATCGAGGAGTATCGCTATCTTGTGGAAGTGTTGTAAACGGGAAACTGGAATGTCCTTTCCACGGTTTTCTTTATGACAAAACAGGAAGAGTGACCACCATTCCAGCAAACGGCAAAAATTCACCTGTGCCCGAAATAATGAAAGTTAAATCATATAGAACTTTTGAAGACTATGGGTTCATTTGGATTTGGTGGGGAGATGAGGAAAAGATCAATGAGCCCCCATTTTTCTTTAAAGAATTACAAGAATTTTCATATTCAACCTTCAAAGACGATTGGAATATTCATTATTCCAGAGCTATTGAAAATCAACTTGATGTTGTGCATTTGCCATTTGTTCATAAAACGACAATTGGTCGGGGCAATAAAACATTGGTAAACGGGCCAGTAGTAAAAAGAGAAAATGAGTTAATCACTTTTTATGTCAATAATATTGTAGATGATGGGAAAACAATCCCCTTGAAACCGGATGAAATAAAAGATTATAAAAGCTTGTTTTATCTACAATTTTATTATCCCAATATTTGGCAAAATTTTATTTCGGATAAAATAAGAGTATTTGCTGCATTTGTTCCGGTTGACGATGAAAATACAGTTATCTATATTAGATATTATCAAAAATTGATTAAGATACCTTTGCTAAAGCAATTGATGAATTATATAGGTAAAATAGTGAGTGTAGTAATTCTTCGACAGGATAAAAGAGTAGTTGTAACTCAATTACCCAAAAAAAGTGGAATGAAAATAGGCGAGCATTTGATAATGGGCGATAAACCGATTATTGAATATAGAAAACACAGACAGGAACTTATTCAAAATAATGAAATCCCGTCCCATAACGCAGAAAATAGTGAATAAGGAGTTCAGTGGTAGGTAACAAAGGCTAAAATTGCTAATTTGAAAGGTATTGTCATTAAAAACTTTTTAAAAGATGTTTATGTTAAAACAAGTATTGGAGTTCATTAAAGGAAAAGACTTAACCCATCTTTGGGAACAATTTGCGATAGAAAAAAATGGAGTTGTTGCATCAACCAGCGGAGATTTATATGTTGAATATCCTTGCTCAAATTTCACTTATAAAATCGCAAATTATACACATTATATAGTTTCTGGAGGAAAGTCTTACAAAAGAAAATACATGATTGGAATTGTAGAATTTTTCCTACCTACACCACTTGAAATTTGTATAACTAAAGAAGATATATTCACTAGAATTGGGAAATATTTTAAAAATAAGGAAATTGTTGTTGGAAACAAAGCGTTTGACAATAAGTTCTATTTAAAAAGCAACAAAGAATTAAAAGCCATTAGTATTTTAAAAGACAAAATACTTATTGAAAAAATAATTTCAATGAATCCAACTAGGATAGAAATTACGAACAAAGATGGATTATTTGGAGAAATCCCTAGTAAAGATAAACACATGCTGTACTATGCGAAACAGGAACGCTTTGAAAACATAAATCAATTGTATCAAATAGATTTACTTTTAACAGCCTTTGTTAAAAATTTAAAAGAAAATTGCTCAATTCAATAAGAAAAGCCGGTTGATTACACATTGTAAGTGAAATGGTCGGTTTAGGGTTTTGAAGAAGATTTTGTAGTTGTTGGAATTTTGTACTTTTATTGAAGCTAATTTAAAACTCCGCCAAAAAGTTTTTTACTTTAAACAATTAACCCTATAAACGAAACCTAAAAAGGATGGAAATACAAAGTATATATCAGCATGCAATAAAATTTGCTGCAGAAAAACATGCAGAAATTAACCAAACCATTCCGGAAACCAATTTGCCTTATGTAGTTCATTTGAGTAATGTGGCGATGGAAATTTTGATAGCTTCTGCAGAAACTAAGCATTTTGACATTGGATTTGCCATACAAGTTGCTTTACTTCATGATACGCTAGAAGATACCCATGCAACTTTTGAAGATTTGAAAGAGAAATTTGGAATAGCAGTAGCACATGCGGTT
>JADZFW010000080.1 GCA_020854235.1 Flavobacteriaceae bacterium | reverse complement strand
GTTTCCTCCTCTGGATGAACGATTTCATCAACACCAATGGCTTGAAGTACGTTTTCATGTAAGGGATTGATGGCTCTACTAATCAATCTTTTAACTTGAAGATTTTTAAACAATGCAGTGACCATAATATTGGCACCTTCATGTTCTCCAATGGCTACTATGACAACATCTGTATCTCTTAAAGGCAATCCGGTAACGGTCAATTGGTCTGTGGCATCCATGCAGATAGTATGAGAGATCTTTTCCTTCAACGCATCCACTTTTTCCATGCTGTTGTCAATACCTATGACTTCATTGCCATGTGCAGTTAATTTTTCTGCCAATGATGCTCCGAAATTTCCTAGACCAACGATTATATATTTCATGTGTTTAAATTTATTTGTTTTTTATAGGTCACATGTAATAGCCATTTAATCATTCCCAGTTGGTATGATGATAATCTTATGGCTATTTCATTTTTTGGTAATTTGTTTGGTGTTTCAGATTAATATTTACAAAAGGATAGAGATACTAGTTAATTAAAACGTCTTCATAAGGGTAACGGTAATTTTTGTACATTTCTTTTCTAAATAAAGCAATCAAAATGGACAACATACTTACCCTACCTATAAACATTAAAGCAACCAATACGTATTTACTTACGGAGGTAAGAGAACTTGTGATTCCAACGCTTAATCCAACGGTACTATATGCTGAAAAACTTTCAAATGCTACTTTCATCAAACCTTTATCAGGATCAAAAAATAGTATGATACTGATTCCAATACCAATGATGAAAAGTGAAAGAAATATAACCGCAAATGCTCTTTGAACAGTGTTTTCAGAAATTTGTCGTCTAAATATTTCTATTCTTGTTTTTCCTTTGGCTAAGCTTACAAAATTTAAAATAGCAATAGCAAATGTACTCGTTTTAATCCCACCACCGGTTGAAGCAGGGGAAGCTCCAATCCACATGAGAAGTATGGTAATCATGAGTGTTAAATCGGTCAATTGAGCCATGTTTACAGTGTTGAATCCGGCAGTACGAGGCGTTGTAGCCGCAAAAAGTGCTGTTACAAATTTGCCAAACCCATTGTGATCTTTAAGCGTATTGTTGTATTCTGTAATATAAAGTAAAATGGTACCTACGATAATCAATGATAAAGTAGTAATAACAATGATTCTACTATTCAAGTTCATTACCCAAGGACGGTTTTGAATTTTTTTCTTGGTCCATCTCGATATGAATTTTTCGAATCGGAATTTAAAATATTGTAAGGTATTTGAAACGATTGGAAAACCTAAGCCACCAAGTACTAGTAATGAAATTACATTTAAATGTAAAAAGTAATTATATTGAAATCCGGTTTCGTACAAATTATTGGTCAAAGT
The DNA here is from genome assembly GCA_020854235.1 of Flavobacteriaceae bacterium. GTDB lineage: Bacteria > Bacteroidota > Bacteroidia > Flavobacteriales > Flavobacteriaceae. The sequence goes on along the minus strand of JADZFW010000080.1, from coordinate 2,477 downwards.
TGAAAATCCGGCATTACAAAAAGCAGAAACGGAGTGAAATGCAGCAAAAAAACCTCTGTCGTAAGTGTTTGAAAATAAACTAGATGAAACACTCGAATAAATTAGAATAGCACCAATTAACTCTATAGTAAAAGTGATTAAAAGAATATTTTTAAGGAGTTTGAATACCTCTCCAACTTTTTGAGCTCCGGTCATGTCTTGTAACACAAGGTGATTTTCAAATGAACTTTCACCTTTAAAAAAATGGCTGAAAAAACTGGTAAATGTTAAAATTCCCAATCCACCAATTTGAATCAAAAACATGATGATATAATGTCCGAAATGTGTAAAAGCTGTTCGCGTATCCACTACCGATAATCCTGTGACACAAACAGCACTTGTAGATGTGAAAAGTGCGTCAACAAACGAAATTCCATTGGTTGTTGCATTGGGTAACATCAATAAAAAAGTTCCCCCCAAAATTATAATGATGAAACTGAGTATGAATAATTGGGCAGGATTCAAAAAAGTACGATTGTAGTTGATGTCTAAAGATGCAAATTCCCGCACTAAAGTTAATAGTATAGCCAATTTTACCCACAAATCATCATATAAATAGGTGTGTAAAGTTGATTGGTCAAAACCGGAGAAGTGTAGAAACAATACCGACATGATGACTATGGAACTCAAAATATCAAAGACAATTACCTTGAATTCCAACCCTTTTTCTTTTTTGAGATAACGTATGGTTGTAGCCAACATCCCTAAAACCAAAACTATGAAATAGTAAAGATTTACAAAAGTTTGAGTTTCACCTGGTTGAGAGTAACCAAAATCGTATATCAATATACCAATTCCAAACAAACTCAGGTAAAAAACCAGTTTGTAAAATGTATGAAAGTTCATTGAATTAAAATTGAGTTTCATAGAATTGGAAATACCATAATTAATTTTGGAAATGATTTTAAAAAAACGAACAAAATTATAGAAAAATTATCGATTGAAGCGGTTTTTAAGTGAAAAGTTGTACTTTTGAATCAACTATGAAAATGCCTATTGATTTTGCTATATAATCAAATTGGGTGTATTTAATCTTATCAAATTTTGAAATGTTATGGAAAAAGTAAGAAAAAACTTACCTATCAATCTGTGGTCTGAAGATGACAAACCACGTGAGAAATTATTACTTAAAGGGAATACTGCCTTGTCGGATGCTGAATTATTGGCAATCTTAATAGGATCGGGGAGTAGAGATGAATCGGCTGTTGATTTGTCAAAGAGAATTTTGGCAGCTCAACAAAACAACCTCAATCAATTGGCCCGATTATCCATATCCGATTTAAAAAAATTCAAGGGAATAGGCGAAGCAAAAGCAATTACTATTATGGCAGCATTGGAATTGGGTAGAAGACGCCGATTGGAAGAAGCGTTAGAAATACCCAAAGTAACCGATAGCAGAACGGTGTATGAACTGTTGCAACCACTTTTGGGTGATTTGAATCACGAAGAATTTTGGATAGTTTATCTCAGTCAGTCCAATAGAGTCATAGGCAAATGGTTGGCTAGTAAAGGTGGCATTACTTCAACTTTAGTCGATGTGAGATTGGTGCTTAGAAAAGCTTTGGAATTGTCGGCTACCGGTATTATTTTAAGTCATAATCATCCATCTGGTAAACGTGAACCTAGCCAAAGTGATAAGGATTTGACCCGAAAAATGATGGATGCAGCCAAAGTAATGGATATTCAAGTTTTGGATCATTTGATAGTCACGGATCATTCGTATTTTAGTTTTGCAGATGAAGGGATTCTGTAAAGAGATAAATTTCTTACTTTTACACTTTGTTAACCGAGTTTCCATCGAGTAATTTAAGACTTTTCACATTTGATACTAGTCTATTCACATAAAATCACGCCACGTCTCACGTATAGTTTTAAGCAGATTTTTAAGAGAATCTTGCAAATGGAAATCTTGTTTACCAATAAGATAGATGAGTTTATTGCCCATGATGGGCCCAAATTATCCTATACCAAGAATCCGCTGGGCAATGAATTTTTTGTACGAAATCATTTGTTGTTGTACGAACAAGGAATAAGAGATGTTGAATTCAAAGTTCACGATTGGAATGGCATCCCTAGTTTTTTTTCGGTTGGTGAACAATCAGCGATTCCTTACGATATTTTTGCAGCGACATTTTTCCTAGTGAGCAGATATGAAGAGTATTATCCGCAAGTGCACGACGAATATGATCGTTATTTTGCTCAAAACAGTGCGGCAGTTCAGAATGGCTTTTTAGACAAGCCTTTAATTGATATTTGGGCCTATCGTTTATTGGATTTATTGAAATTAAAGTTTCCCGATTATCCTTTTCCACAAAGGCAATACCAACAGATTTCAACCATTAATGTCAATGAAGCTTTTGCATACCAACACAAGGGTTTTTTTAGAAATACAGCCGGTTTCATCAGAGATTTGACCCATTTTAAAATGGATGAAGTTG
>JADZFW010000079.1 GCA_020854235.1 Flavobacteriaceae bacterium | reverse complement strand
TTTAATCCAAATTCCTCCACACGAGCTTCATCGGGTGTTATGGTGGCACATTTGATTCCTACGTTGTATTTTTTAATGGCTTCGGCAGCATCGATAGTCACTTGGTCATTGGTTTCATCTCTGTATTCCAAACCTAAATCAAAATATTTGATATCCAAATCCAAGTAAGGCAAAATCAATTGTTCCTTGATAAATTTCCATATAATTCGGGTCATTTCATCGCCATCCATTTCGACAACAGGATTGGCAACCTTTATTTTTGAATGCATAAATAAATGTATTAATTTTTATGTCGCAAAAATAATCAATTCATCATACACAATTACATTATCATAAATAAAATAATGCAATCTTATGTAATATTTACTATTTTTTTAAAATAATGCGATTTTTTAATGTGTTTATATTCATTTTTAAAAATATAATTACGAATATCACAAAACACAAAAGCCATAAAGATTAAAATCCGTATGGCTTTTGCAGAAATGCTTGTTTTAAAACCGACTAAATCCGTTTTTCGTTTGCTTTAATCCAATCTTTATACACAAACTTACTAGCATTTCATGAGAGACTTGTCTTGACTCTGTCGGTGGATTTAATGAAAAATTACCTGGCGAGTCTAAACTATCTCATTTGTTTTTCAAACTAAGCTACTCAATGCCTGAAATCAACAAACAAATTTATGCTTGATTGAACCTTTTTGAAAAACATGTGTAAAGAACTTATTATTATTTTTTAACTATGCGAATTTCCCGAATTCACACTCAAAGATAGTATGATGAGAATTCAAAAAGCAAATTTTTAACACAATCTTTATCAACAAGTTGTGAACCATACTTATAAACAATTGTTCATAAAAAAAGCCATTTACAAAATTGTAAATGGCTTGATTTGTTTTCAGTGTAAAAAGCTTATCCTCTTCTTTCTTTGATATTGGCTCTTTTACCTGTAAGATTTCTGAAGTAAGTGATACGAGCTCTACGAACTTTACCGCGTTTGTTCACTTCAATCGTTTGAAGTGCAGGCATGTTGATTGGGAAAATTCTTTCCACACCAACGGTTCCTGACATTTTGCGGATGGTGAAAGTTTCAGTAGCTCCACTTCCCTTGCGTTGAATAACCACACCTCTAAAGAACTGAGTACGTGATTTTTCACCTTCTTTAATTTCATAATACACCGTAATTGTGTCTCCGGCTGAAAATTTTGGGAACTCTTTCTTAACGATGAGTTCGTCTTGTACAAATTTGATAATTGATTCCATCTTGATGAAAAAAAAATAATTGAACCAAAAGCAACGTTCACGATTCTCGTCAGAGGTTGAATTTGAGTTTGCAAAAATAGTAAATTTTTTGATAAAAAAAATACTAGTTATAAAATTTTATCGGGTTTTTCGTTACTCTTTAAAAGTCTTTATCAAAAACCCTACTTGTTTGATTTCTTTTTAGTTACTTTCGATTCATTATATCTCTTTACAGCTACATATTTGGCAACAGCCAACACTTCTCTGTTGACTTTCTCCGTTATTCTTTCTCTAGAAAGGTCATATAGATTCAAATAATGGTGTTCCAATAAAATTTGCATGACCATATTGTTTTGAATAAGTTCAATACTATAACCATCGGCAATGTATAGATTTTTCGAACTTTGGTACATTTCATCAGCAAACTCTTGGCTATAAGGTAGTTTCATCAATTGCTCATACGATTCTGTAAAACTTTCAATCTCCGTATTAACATTTTGGTTGATTAATATCGGACTGAAATCGTGATTTTTAGCAACCGGACAAAAACCATAGGTTCCACTGAGTTGAACCGCTTGATTCACATCATCCAATCTCACAAATTCAGCTTTGCGCATTTGTTCCAGTTGATATAAATAGAAGTTATATCTCAAAACTTCCGAATTCATCCCATTTTTAAATATTTGAGGATAGTTTTTCAGCAAACTGTCATGTACCATTTGTCTATTTTCATTGACATCTGGTCTTTCGATACGCACTTCTTGGATGAGTTTGCGCATGTCTTCGGCTGCTTTTTGTGGGCCTGTTATTTCTTTGCCTTTTTTACCCAAATCGGTTGATAAAATACCCAATTGAACTGTTGGTGTTTTTCCTTTGGTATTTTTGGCATTTTTGAGAATTTCAATCAACTGCTTGCGATTATCAGTTTGATTGATCTCAGAAACAAATGGTTGTCCTGCAGGTGTACTGGCTAGTGTATCGAAAATACTACCAAAAATCTGACGATTGATAGCCGTTTCAGATGTGTTTTCTTCCGGATCCAAAAGTGTGGCAATGAATCTATTTTTGATGATATCAAATCGCACATTTTGAATTTTTAGAAGCAATCCATTTCTCTTAAATGCCTTATCTTTGAAAATAATTTGTACTATTTGCTCCAAATTTATCTTATCAATCATTCGATAAGATGAAGATAAATAATGCATTTGACTGAAATCATCATATGTCCAATCCAAAACGGTATCCAAATAATTTCCGTGTTTGTCTATCAAATCCACAATATTTTTATCGGCAGTATAACGCATCAAGGTTCTGAGGAAATTCGGTCCGTCTTCGCTGGTAGCTTTTTCTTTGCGTTCGCCGTGTGCATCTCTGTATAAAATGAAGTTTTCAGGATTGTCATAACGCAAAATACCTGCTTCGATTTTGGCATAATTATAAGCAGTCAACATAATATCGATTTTGAAAGGCATGGAAATATCACAAAATCCGCTGATGGTACTTCGCGAATTGAGGTCTTCTACATTGCTTTCGGCACTTCTTTCAAAGAGTGAATTGTATGCGTGAATATATTCAGGATCAAAATCTGTAACCCTTGAAAAATCTCCAACCTCAGTTCCTATTCCATACAAATTTCCATTTTTATCGGGGAAAATGTGGAACATATCTCCGGCGATCAATTTGATGGAGCGAATTCCTGGCAAATTGTTTTTCAGCCATTTCAACATCATTGCCGCCAACATTTCCGATTTGCCTACACCACTATCGCCACTGATTTGGATGACAAAAATACTACCATCTTCAGCTTCAACGGCAAATAAAGAACCGTGAATAGGCATACCTCCTATTTCCTTCACCTTTTCATTGATCATGGTCAAACGCGGTTTTTTGACATTGCCAAAATAATCGGTTTCTTTCTTCAATGGTGTTACAATGGTCTTGATATTACCTTTGGGTCCCGGAATATTAAAACTTCCGATTTGTGGAAACGACATGAGTTTTTCGGGCGCACCCAAAAGCATAATGACATCAGGTACAAAATTTTGAATGTCTTGATGACTGACTGTTTCGGGTTGTAAAAGTCTGTAATTGTCGGTTAAATACTTTAAATAAGATTTTTCAATGATGTATAATTCGTTGAAAATACCTTGCGTAAAAACTTTACAACGATAATTGTCGGGATTCATTTTCTCGACAAATTCTTTCATTCGGGCTACGAAAAAGTCTGATTCAGGTCGTGTATCTAATTTTTTGATGTAATCAAAAGAAGAATTATCAGTAATTTCCTCGTCTGGTTTGAATTCAGGCATTCGATCTACACGATGAATCGGATAATCTCTTTTTTTGGAATCGGTGGCAATGCGTGTATGGGTTTGCACTGCCGCTTCTGCACTGATGACACCGGTTTTACTTAACAAATCATTCAACCATTTGAGCGAACCTTTGTTCCATGTCGTCAACTCATTTTGGGAAGTATCATAATTTTTATAAATAGACAATCCGTGTTGAACCATTTCATTGACACTTGAATTTTGCTTTTTGAAATGAGCCAAATTCATTTTGATAAACGTATGATTGTATTGCGTGTAATAGGCTGTAGATTTAGTTTGATTCAACAATTCAATCAAGAATAAACTCACTTTTCTAACGGTTTCATACAATTGATCGTCGTATATTTTCACTTGAGATTGGGATACAATTTCTTGATACAACTGGTTGAAATCGGATTCTGAAAGTCCTTGAAGCAAATTTTGACTTATCATTTGGATTTCAGCATCTTGTAATTGACTTTGAGCCAAATAGTTTTTCCAAAAAATCAGTTTATCCGTAAATTTGGTGATAAAAGTATTGTCTTTTCTCAACAAATAAGCTTCTAAAATCGTTTGCCGACTCACTTTTCCATGCAATTTCTGTTGAATCAAATGGGCAATCTTACCATACAATTGGCTTCCAAATTCGGATTTTTGCCAAGCCGTATCAGCATATAAATGAGCCAACATATCATTACTGAAATATTTGAGATCGATATCTTCTATCGATTTTCCAGTAATATTTTTCAGGGTTTTACAGGCCTGATCTACTATTTCCTTGTAAGTTGGCAAAACGGGATCCTGTCCAAAAGGCAAATTGAAATGCAACAAAATTTCCTCAATATTCTTTTTGAGAATGCTGTTGATTCCTTCCAATTTGGCTACGTCCAAAGCAGTTTGATCACTCGATTGGATGGCTAGAATTTTGGTTTTGGCATCCGAAAAAAGAATGCGTTCCAATTCCAATAATATTTCGCGCATGATGTTCAACTCATCAGGTCGATCCAAGACATTGACCAACGGTTGAAAATCGAGTTTATTTTGAATGTATTTCAGCAAAGTAGGTTTACCAAATCGCGCATTGACTTCTTGAATATCCAAATCTTTGATTAAAGGAATACTTTGATAAATCTGGGGTAATAAATTCTCATATATGGTTGAAAACGCTTTGCTTTTTACAAATTCAATGACATTACTGCAATAACCTATACTTTCATCAAATTCAATTACGGCATTGGCAGAATTGGGTATCGCATTGATACTCACACCGCTTGCACGATGTTGCAGATGATAGAGGGTTTTTACATTGTTGATGCGTAAATAGTTGAGTTTGGATTTTTTCAAATCTTTAATCACATCATAATCATCAAAGAGTTTTTTGATAAAATCTTTCTCTGTTTTGGCTTTGAAAACTTCATCCAAAACTTCTTCTGTTCGCTTGGATGTATGGGCAACATCCAATTTAGCATTATAGAAAAGATTCCAGTAATTTAAAAAGATTCGGGCTGCATTTTCAGTTTCTTTTGTCAAAATTTCATAACTCTTTTCGCTGCCTTCCAAATAGTCACCTACCGAAAAACGCATGAAACCGGTTTCATAAGGAATCAGAGCAATACCTCTTTGTTCTGCCAATTTCAGAGCAAATTTCTCCAAATCTTGATAGGAAAAATAGGAGTGAATTTTCAAATTTAACAAATAAGAACCATCGGAATCAACTACAGAAATTTTAGTTTCTTGATTTTTCTCCAACACTTCGTTGACCACTTTTTTGGCCAAATTAAGTCTTTTGTTGGTTTCCGATCTAAAGATGCGGTTGATACGGAAAGTATTTAATTTTTGAATCAATTCCTCGCGATAATACACGAAAAATGGCGTGTCATTGTAGCGGAAATCATCCGGAATTTGGAGAATATCCAATTTATCCAAGGAAACCAATTCTTCCAACAAAAATAAGTGCAACGGACTGCCTTCAAAGATAGAAACCCTTTGATCTACTTTATTTTGGAAGTAATTTTGGGTTTCAGTAAGAATGTATTTTTCTAGTAATTTGATGATATTAGAACGCGAAGCATTTTTGGGTAAATTGGATTCCATTTCATCTTTGACTCTTTTGGCCAATTGCGCAGATTCGAGCAAATTGACCAAAATAAACAAGGACATGGTATTGCCTTTGGTAACTTCATTGAACTTACGGGCAAATTTGATGACATCGTGTTTGGCAGGAGTACTCACCAATGCCCCTAACCTATTGCCTGTTGAACCCAAATTTTTGGTCGTAGAGATAGAAGCTACGATACTGATTTTGGGGTAATTGGCCATATTGTTAAGTACATATCTGGAAACTGTACGCCATTTGGGTTCGTCGGGATCGTCTATTTTAACTGCATCATTATAGGCTTCGTCCAACAAAAGCGTAATTTTGGTACGACTGATAAATTTCAAAAACTTAATTAAGTCAGGATGGTTGTGATCGGTATAACCGGTTGGGTTGTGTGGATCGTTGATGATGATACTCAAATTGTCACAAAATTTATCCCATAGCGTTCCCGATTCGTCAAAGAGTTGGAACGTATGTTTGATACGCAGCAAGCGGTCATGCAGGCGTTCGTAATCAATTTTACCATCTTCTTTGAGTTCGACATCCAAATCAAAAGGATTGATATCAAAGCGATCTTCGGGAATCAAATCGCGGTATTCCCACGATTGTTGTTGGTTCCAAATTACATAAGGTCTCAAGACTTTATCGGAAATCAAGTCTCGTATGATCATTTGTGCATCGTCGGAAATACTCGTTTTGGAAGTATTGCTGAGATTGGACAAAAACTCGGCCACCAACTTTCTGCGGTCTTGAGGTAAAGATTTGTATTTTTCATAAATTCCGAGTTCGATGAGAAAATTTTTGAATCTTCCGCTGTTATCGGCTTCATTTTCGGTGATAATCATGTAATCCCGATAGCGTTCGAGGAAAAGATTGATTCCGAAATTTTTATGAAAATGATTGTGTAAAGTTCGTTCGTAGGAATCGGGAATTACTTCCATGATCAAATGGCAACGGTCTTCTACTTCTTTGGAAAGCGTCACGATTTTCTTGTTCAAAAGATATTCCCCATAGGTTTTAATCTGATTGCGTCCGCCGCCTTCGATAATGGTAGCCGTTTGCAATGCCGGATTATTGGAATAAAAATATTTGGAAAGTCTCAGTTCAAATTCGGCAATCAATGATTGGTTTAGTTTACCACGTTTGGGTTCGTCTGAAACATCAATTAATAGGTCCAACAGCTGATTGAGTTTGCTCAAAGTATATTTATCCTGAAGGATTTGGCGGGCAAATTCATCAAATTTGAATAAGACCACATCTTTTTCAGGATTGTCTATTTCGCCTAATTGGTCTTGTCTAAAATCATTCAGTTCTCTATTGTAATGTTGGATTTTACTTTGAATTTTAGTTCTAAATTTCAAAAGGTTATCAGCATGTACCTTTTCCAAAATCAAACGCAAGTTCATTTGGGAATTGGCCCAAGCACCCAATTTTTTGGTATGTACACGGTTGAGTGTATTGATGATTTGATTGTGGAAAGCAAAAACCAAAGATGTATTGGTACTTTTAGACAAAGTAGAATCGTCCACCAAAACCAATCGGGTAAGATAGGGAAACCATTTGGGATCAGTAAAAAAATTACCTCTAGCTTCTGGTAATTTAATGACGAAAATATGGGTAGTATCTCCTTTTATATGATCAAAAACTTGAGTTTCACTTTTAAAATCGATGGTTTTGACAGCATTTACATTAAAAACCTCTCCAACTATTAGTTTGATAGCAGTATCGGCTGTGCCGGAAACCAAGGTAGTTACCAAACCGCTCAGCCCTTTAAAATCGGTAGTAGAGGCATTGCGATGCAAAAAAGCATTTTGTTCGGCTTTGGTTGTGTAATGAGAATTTTGGACCACCATTTGATCCAAGACATCCAACATATAATCCCATTGTGCGCTTTCCACTTCATCAATAATGCCGAGCACTTCTTTGTACTTGCGGATATTGACGGCATTGTCACCCAGAACTACTTTGTAAACAAACTCCAATTGCGCATTGGTAACCGGAGGATTTCCCACAGAAAAATCATGAGCATTGAGAATATTTTGGGCTTTTTGTTTGGACACATCACTGATGGCATCCGTATCGATTAAATTTTTAAGACGTTGGTTGAATTTTTGTTTTTGACTGCTGTATTCAAAAGCTTTGGAAAGTTTGTGAGGATAAAGCATCAAAGCCACTTCCGCATAACCGGGAATTACTTCTTTCAGTTCGACAACTGCTCTAGAAATCAGCATTTCCAAGCGAGCCGGATCTTCAGATTCCATTAAGCACAAGTCTATGAAATGTTTCAATTTATCCAATACGTGCAAAGGGATAAAATTTTCAGCCCTTTCTCCAAGAGATTCGTAAAGATTGATGAAATTTAAAGCGTCGCTTCCGAGTTTGATTTTAGGTTGATTTGTGATCTGCATAAATGAGGTAATTTCATTAATAAAAGCACCTTACGTTGGTATTTGGGTACGAATCAACGAACCCTTGATAATTTATGCAAAAATAGATTTTATATTAACAAATGAAATTGATATTCAGTTATCTGTTATATTTATAAACTATAATAGACTTTTTGCTTGTATTTATAAATTATTTCAAACAATTAACAACAATAATATAACTTGCTATAAATGTTTTATAGAATTAAAAGCAAAAAAGAACTTATAACCTAAAAAATGAAATTCAGGAATATTAGAAGTTTGCAATAACTTTTCACATTTGATAAATCTGTATGAAAAATTATTAAAAGATCATGGAAATAAAGGTTTTCTTGGAAATGCAAGGCAATGTGAAAACCAGAAAAATAAATAGTTTTACAAAGGTTCAATCACAAATTTTACTCGTTCAATTATATCTTGTTTGGACAAAGTTAATCTTATCAATGCTTTTTCATTTGCAAATAAATCATGTGGAACATTACCTTCTAAAGTGACAATATCATTTTTTTTCATTTGATATTTAACACTTTCCACGCCCAATTCAATTACACCTTCCAATAAATGAATGATTATGGGATAAGGCGATTTATGTTCTTTCATCAATTGTCCTTGAGATATAGAAATAATGATTTCTTTTGTAAATGTCGATTCTAAAACCACTTGGGTTTGTACTTTTTCGTCATTAAAATTGTTAATATCTATTGATTTTATGAGCATGATTTGAAAATTTAATTAAATATTATATGAAAATTTGATTGTATAAGAAACTAAAAAAAGAGAATTAAGTGGAGATGATTATTTTCAAAAATCCATTATGTATAAACAACTTATAACTAATTAATGCGGTTATGTAATTGACTCAATAATTAGTATATGTATGAACACTATTTTTTGCAATTGGTGAATAATTGACCCAAAACCAACACAATAAAAGGATTACCAATGCCAATACAAGCATCCAATTCGCTTTTTTAATTTCAATCGGTTTAAAAAAACGGTAATGTAGATAGATTAAATAGGCTAACCAAGTTAGAAATGCCCAAACTTCTTTGGGATCCCAAGTCCAATAGCTTCCCCATGCGGTTTTTGCCCACAAGGCGCCAAATAATAATCCTAATGTGAGAAAAGAAAATCCTACATATACCAACTGATCGGCTAAAACTATTGTCTCAATAAATTGATTTTTTTTACTGTTAATCAAGTTTTTGAAAGCAACTAAACTAGAAGCAGCTAGCAATGCATAAGCAATCATATAAACCAAGACATGTGGAATAAACCAAATACTTTGTAAGGCAGGCATGAGTGTTTTTGAAAAGTTTTCAAGATGTAAGTAATTAATAAAAAGAAAGATCCAAGCCATCAAAACAGTATAGAGCAAAAACCAAGTGTATTTCCATTTGGCATAAATCAACAAACCAATGCTTGGCAAAAATAAAGCGTACCAAAGTCGCGTTTCACCTAGAGTGCGCATCGGAGGCCTATCTAATTTTACCCACAATTGGACCATAAAAAAAAGTAATAAAAGGGTGCCTATTGTGGCAAATAAAACACCTATGGAATTCTTTTTAAATAAGATAAGAATTAAAGAAAACAACCAAACACAGCTGATTACCAAAAATATATTTTGAAAAAAAAGCAAATTCATTTTATGGGGTTTTTAAGGTATTATGTTTCGAATTTAAACCTTTAGGGGCTTTCCAGAAAAGATAGATTGCTCCTGCAATCATCATAAAAACTCCTATGTAAACCACAGGTAACCAAGGATCTTTCACCATTTCCAAAGTGCTTGTTTGCGACCACTTTCCTTTGTTTTCATCATAACTCAATTGATAAATTTCCCATCCATCATAACTAAAAGGTTTATTGACTTCAATATCAATATTTTGAATGGTATCCTTTCCAAAAATATTAATTTTAGAATTGAATTTTTTTGGCTCAGGAAATGTCATCAACACTGAAAACTGATCATTTAATTTTGCGGCTTCGTAAGGATAAAGAAAACTGCCACAACTCACCCACGAACTAGTTAATTCTTTGGTTTTCAAATTAGTAATTTTCAAAAATACGGCAGGTGGCGTACCTACATCTCTTACTGCAACATATCTATCATCTATTTTTCCTGCAGATGAAAGGTATTTTTCAACTTCAATTTGATAATCCTTAAAAATAAATGATGTTTTCTTAATGGTATCAATTTCGATATTCCCTTGTGTGAGTACAATATTTCCGGTGTTGTTGTTCACAACAGTCAATTTAGGCAAATATTCATCCATCTGAAAATCATGTAAATAGATTTTAAAATCCATTTTTAGCAAATGATTTTGCTCATTGATGGCTATTTGTTGATCTGCTTTTTCGGTAATAATTATTTTGAGTTTTTGCAAATCATTAGCACCCAATAATCCTGCTAAGAGGGCTATAAAAAGACCAGCATGGTTGAGTATAAAACCTACATTGTTTAACTTAAACGGAAAAGCACGTTTCACAGTAACCAATCCCAAAGCAGTAAGTAATAAAAATTGAATTAAATAAAAGGCCCAATGCGAAGTAATATGATTCAATCCTAAAACATTAACAAGTGTATTGCTACTTGGCGATTGTGGAAATATTCCCATTAGCAAAACCATTAATAAAACCGAAATTAACAAAGTAATCGTTGCCGGAATAGAAGTAAACCACATTACCAATTGCCACTTAAACAAGTATTTTTGAAAGACAATCAGACTGAAAACATATAGAAAACCAATCAGTACATTCATTGGAAAAACAAAAAAATGAACTGACATTTTCCCTATAAATATTTCCCATAAAAATCCGATGGTTAGTGTTCCAAACACAATTAAAAAAGACTCAACATAACCCCATGGTTGTTGCCAGAGGTTATGTTGAGTTTTAGTGTAGTTAGTAGAAATTTTTGGTGACATTCTTATTTTTTGGATTGTCTTTCTTGAGAAGATTTTTGCCATTGAGGAACCAATTCCTTTTTAAATTTATCCTTTTCTGCTTCAAGTTTTGGCATATCCAAACCTATGTATTTTTGAGCTTCCGCTTTGGTTTGAATGGGTGGATAAGGAACTTCTCCCTCAAATCCTAATTTGAACAAGACTTTTGACAATTTGATTCTCGTTTCTTGTGCTATGGCAATTCCGTTACCTATCACACGCAAAGTTTCAACCGGTGCATGAAAAGCAGAACCATGGCCTGCTGCTGCATAATCCCATCTCCATTGTGCTTTGCGAATACCATCTAAGATATCTTTCATTTGAGCATCAGTGGCACCTAAATCCCATGCTTTTTTGGCTTCAACGTGCGCTCTTACCAACAATTCTTCCAATTTATCGCGATTTTCAATCACTTTGTCTTGGTTATCATAAACATTTTTCATTAATACCTCCTTTTCTTCTCTATGGCAAACCTGACAAGAATTGGCAACATTATTCAAAGGAGATTGGATGTGGTGATCCGTGTATTTTTGACCACCTTCTGTTTTGTAAGGTAAATGACAATCTGCACATGACACACCGCGCTGTCCATGAATACCCGTCATATAGACTTCATAATCCGGATGCTGTGCTTTCAACATAGGTGCTTTACTCAATGCATGAGTCCAATCGGAAAACTTGATATTGTCATAATATTTTTCCATGTCTTCTACTGTAAAACCATTATCCCAAGGGAATGTTAAGTAATTGGCGTTTTCTTTTCCAGGTAGAGATTTATTGAAATAATATTCCGAATGGCATTGTGCACAAACCAAAGAACGCATTTCGTTTTGAGATGCTTTATTTACATCTTTGCCTTGACGTTGAAACGCTTCGATGACAACAGGGCGTGAGATTTTTAAATTCATGGTTTTAGAATCATGACAATCTGCACAACCAATAGGATTAACCACTTGGTCTCCCAAACTCGCCCATTTTCCGGTATAATATTCGGTTACGCCTTTTTCGTTCATCAAACGAGGTACATCGGGTGATTTACAAGTCCAACATGTGGAAGGCATCGGACCATCATCCGGACCCTTTGGTCCACCGGTGCGTAACGTATTATACATATCTTGAATGGCATAAACGTGTCCACGTCCCTGATTGTAATCTTTGGAAAAACCATATCCTGCCCAAAGCACTACCAATCTCGGATCTATATCAAGCATATCGATCATGGCATTTCCATTGTATTTTGAACGGAAGGAGCTATCAGCTGTTTGCATATAAGATTGATATTCGCGGGGATAATTTTCTCCCCAAACTTCATTTCTCGATTCAAATTGACCAATATCATTGAGTGGTTTGTAAGCAAATTTTGCTTCAGATTTACGTTCTACTATGTTGGAAATTAATATTCCCAACAAAAACACGACGATTAATGACCCTAAAAAGAAGAGCCAATTTACCCAAGGTTTTCTGTTATTTTCCATTGTTTGGTTATTGATTATTGATTATTATGTTAATTGGTTATTAGGTTACGTTCGTTGAGCAATCCCTAGCTATCGGGAGAAACTTTAAGTTAATTGGCACATTAGCACACTTCGACACTTCGACACTTCGACACTTCGACAAGCTCAGTGCAGGCTAGCTCAGTGCATCGCATTGACAAATTGGCACATTATTCAGTCATTTGTTTTTTAAGCCATTCGGGAACGGTTTCTTGGTGTTCTGATGGAATTTTTCCATAATATTTCACCGATGAAAGACTGTGAACACGTCCATGAGGTACGTGTTTGTGACATTCCCAACAGTTTTTGGAAGCTCTGTGTTCGTAATGATTTGTAACGGTACCACTTAGTTTAGCATCAGTCACTTGATTTTCGTGACAACGGATGCAATTGGATTGCACTACTTGGGCACTAGCTTCTTTCATTTGAATGACTTGCGGTTCGCTTTTGGTGGTAAAAACACTAGCGTGATACAATCCATCTTTGGCTTTGAAGAGCATCTTTTTGGCATAATTTTCATGCGGTACATGACAATCATTACAATTGGCCACTTCACGATGCGAACTTCTTTGCCAGGATACGTATTCCGGAGTCATGACATGGCAATTGACACAAGCCTTCGGATCATCGGATAAATAGGATACTGCATTGGATTCAATGGCAGCATACAAACCAAATCCTGCTATCGCACCGAGGAGAAAAATCGCTTGTAAATGCCAATTTTTGGGCGGTTTAAGATATCGCAGTAATTTTAACATACCACATTTATTTATTTGTGAAAAAATTGGGTTTTAAAGTCAACATGGCAAATGCCCAACTATTGGAATTTCCATCATTGTTACCTTTCAACACTTCCAAACCTTCTTTTGCAAACATTTGAGAATAACCCAAAGTAAAGGTTCCATATTCAGCAAATTTGTAATTGAAAGCCAAGTCAACTTCTGTTCCTAACCCTCTACTATCCAATGTATTGTTAATATCCTGTGCGGCAGAAAATTGGTGGAAAAATCCGGTTAAACTGTGTTTGGGAGAAATTTTGTAACCCAAAGTCAAATTGACATCCATCAATCCTACACTATTCAAATGATTGCCTACATAAAAATAATCCATATGTCCGTTGAATTTATGGTTTGTACCATACATGGGGTTAAAAGCATGATTTTCTTGATCTGTAATAACACCATATTCATTTCCACTGATGAACTCGACTCCAGCCCCGAAATTGAATTTTTCAGTAGTTTGATGGTTGAGGTCCAATGAGACCAAATAAGCCCCTAATTTATTATCATTGACATCTTTACCAAATTGATAATACAAGTTGGAAAGAACAGAAAACTTATCTTTTTTGAATTTTAAATGGGTTCCGGCTGTTTGACTGAAACGGGTTTCATTTTGGGAAGCATCTGAGGTATTGATGTATTGCAAACCATTGTTTAATAGCAAAATTGACATTCCCAAGTGTTCAAAATCATGATGAAACCAAGCATATTGCAAAGTTTTGTAATTTCCTGCAATGCTGTATGTATTAGTAGTCAAATTTTCAGAAGCTTGATTGTAAGCAAAACCCATTTCAAATTTTGTTTTTTCATTTGAATATTTCAAAAGTGCAGCATCGTGGCTTCTACCTTGCGTAGTCCAATCTACATTTCCCATAAAACGTGCATCGTCATATACAATCTCTTGACGACCCACTTTCAAAGCCATGGCAGGTGACAACTTCAATTCTGCATAAGCTTGGTGCAAACTCATCCCATTATTGTCAGATACATTGAGTTGCGCCACATCTCCCCATGTTCTTACATCTTGAACACTCAATACAATTTTTAAACCATCGGTAGTATATTGCATGTTCAAACGGGTGCGTTGGGCATTGAAAAAAGCAGGATCAATATCGTCTGCAAATAGCGTTTTATACCCATGACGGTATTCAGTTCTATTTCTCAATTCAGCTCCAATTTGGAATTGTGACCAAATTAAATTACTTGAAAAGCAGAGTAAAATCAATAAAATATTAGTTTGTAATCGCATATAAATTAGTATTAATTAATAAAAGACAATATTATATTTTATAAATATTTTAAAACATGATATTTGTCACAAATGTTACAAATATTTATAAAAAAATACATTTTTATCTTTTTCTTATTTAGAATTATTCTAAATTTGCGTCGTAATTAAAAAAATAATATACATGATAATCGATCAAAACACTAAAATATCTAAAGTTATTGGGCAAAATGAAAGGGCTATTGAAGCCATAGCTAGTATCAACAAACATTTTAAAAAACTGCAAAATCCAATCCTGAGAAAAGTATTGGCCAGTAGAGTAACGGTCAAGGATGCTGCCGGAATTGGTGGTGTAAGTGTGGATGCGTTTTTACAGAAACTTGCGGATATTGGGATGCAAGTTGCTTTCACAGAAAAAAATTCCGACACTACTCTTCCCGAGATTACCAAACGAAAATTTGAGTTGACTCCCGAATGGATGGTCCAATTGGATGTTCGCCCTACTATAGACAGTGGTGCCGATCCCTTTTCGGAAATTATGGCCGTTACTAAAACATTGCAAAAGGATCAAATCTTGGAAATCATCAATGTTTTTGAACCTATTCCATTGATGAATGTATTGGAAAATCAAGGTTTTGAATCGTTTACAGAAGTTCATGCTGCCAACGAATTTCACACTTATTTCAAAAAAACCGGAAAAATATTGAAAACAGAAAGTTTCAAAATAGGGCTTCCCGTGTTTGATGATTTTGACACAAAAATGGTGGATTTTGGATCTAATTTAGTTGAAATTGATGTGCGCCAATTGGAAATGCCTGAACCTATGGTCACCATTCTGAACGCATTGACAACTTTGCCTGAAAATCACGCTTTATTTGTACATCACAAAAAAGTACCACAGTTTTTATTACCCGAACTCAAAACCCGAAACATGACATGGTTGACCAAAGATATAGAAGAAGGTTATGTACAGATGCTGATTTGGAAATAAATAATGTGCTAATGTGCTAATGTGCTAATGTGTTAATGTGTTAATGTGCCAATGTGCCAATGTGCCTATTGCCTTTTAACTTTATAAACTTTAACCTTTCTATTGCCTATTGCCTATTGCCTTCTAACTTTACAAACTTTACAAACTTTACAAACTTCTAATTTCTAACTTCTAATTTCTAACTTCAAAATGACCGGACTCCAAACCACCAACGCTCCTTCACACAAAATTGTCATACCGCATTTTGTCACGGGAAGTTTGGCATTTTTAATCAGTATGATTTTGCTGTTTTTTACGGCTGATGAGTGGATGAATTTGTATTTCAGTCCAAAACTCATTGCTATCGTTCATGTTTTGGTATTGGGTTGGGGTACGATGATTGCCTTTGGGGCCTTGTATCAATTGATTCCTGTGGTGTATGAAACGTCATTGTACAGTGAAAAATTGGCAAAAGTTACTTTCTTAGTATATTCGTTTAGTGTTGTTTTTTTGTCTTATGCCTTTTGGATGGCGTCTTTCTCTCAATTACTATTCTATGCATCTTTGGCTATGTTTTTGGCGTTGATGCTGTTTATAGCCAATTTGAGTTTGACTTACCGCAAGCGAACAAAAAGCAATATATCCTCACGGTTTATCACTACTGCTCTATTTTGGTTGGCTTTAACTGTCATCGTCGGGACCTTGACTGCACTCAATTTTAAATACCAATTTTTCAATCATTCACATCTGCAATACCTTAAAATCCATGCTCATATCGGACTGATTGGATGGTTTGTCATGTTGATTATAGGGGCTTCATCCATTTTGATTCCTATGTTTGTGATTTCACATCAAACCAACACTAAAAAACTAAATTTAAGTTATGTATTGATCAATATGGGATTGATAGGTTTGAGTGTCAATTGGTTTTTGGATTCAAACCAAATCATAGAATTGGTCATGATTTTGAGTATTGTTTTAGGTATTTTGAATTATCTGCGTTATGTGTATTTGGTTTTTAAATCCCGAATCAGAAAAGTTTTAGATACCGCTATGAAACTCACTTTTATTTCATTGCTTATCATGCTATTTACGCTGATTATTATTGGAATTCTAACCGGTTTTCATTGGTTTAAAATACCAACCATGTCCATTGTATTAATGTATGGTAGTAGTATCATTATAGGATTTATCAGTACGATTATTTTGGGACAGATTTATAAAACCTTGCCCTTTATTGTTTGGTTAAAAGTGTATCAACCCTATGTAGGAAAATTCAAGACTCCACTGCCTCGCGAATTATACAGCGAAGAATGGATGAAAATACAGATGTATGTGTATTTGATTGGATTGGCGATATTTGTAAATGGGATTATTTTTCAACAACTTATAATTATCAAAATAGGAATTTCTTTATTAATAATCACAGCAACCATCAATCTTATTAATGTTATAAAAATCACTTTTCATCAACAAAAACTAACCTCAATTAATTAGCAAATGTGCTAATGTGCTAATGTGTAAATGTGCAAATGTGCCAATTAGCCTAATTAACTCAATTAACTCAATTAACTCAATTAACTCAATTAACCTAATAATCAATAACAATGCACTCAAACCCATCCCAAATAGAATTAGAAATCATAGAAACCATTCTAATTAACGTGTATGACCCGGAAATTGAAATTGATATTGTCAATCTCGGATTAGTCTATGACGTAAAATTTAATGGTTACAATCAAGTTACAGTTACCATGACTTTGTCCACACCTTCTTGTCCGCTAGGTGATTCCATTGTACAAGACGTCAAAGAAAGTATCAAACGCAGTTATCCTGATTTTGAAGTTGCAGTCAATTTGGTATTCGAACCGCAATGGCATCAAGGGATGATCACGCCGGAAGGTAAGGAAATGTTGGGAATGATATAATGTGCTAATGCGATGCACTGAGCGAAGTCGAAGTGTGCTAATGTGCTAATGTGCCAATGTGCCAATGTGCCAATGCGCCTATTGCCTTTTAACTTTATAAACTTTAACCTTTCTATTGCCTAATACCTATTGCCTTCTAACTTTATGAACTTTACAAACTTTACAAACTTTACAAACTTTACAAACTTTCAACTTCAAAATGAAATCAGGTCTTAAAATTTTAGAAATCCTACTTTTTGTAGTGGGTGTAGGAAGTGTTTTTACCTTTACCTATCATAAAGAATTTTCAACAGAAACCATTGATACACTAAAAGTCCCTATGCCAGTGTTGTATCAAGTATTGGAAAAGCAATCCCATATTTTACAAAAAAACGATTTAAAATTCGTTCAATATGCTACTCAAATCGATGCTAAAAAAACTGAATTCAAATGGCATTTGAGTGAAAATGAAAACGGTACTGCTGTCAACATAAAACTCACCGGCAAATCAAAACTATTTTCTTATCCGAAAGCTGATGTGGTCAATAGCTATATAAAACAGGAAAAAGAGCGAATTTTGAAAGAAGTGCAAGCCAAAATGGATGCATATAGTATAGTAAATTCAGGGGTAAAAATGTTGGAAATAGGTAATTATATTGGAATAAAAGTAGATTGCAGTTGGAATGAAAAAGACGCTAAAATGGACGAATCTTTACCGGCTGTGTTGATGTATGCTTTACAAAATCAAATGCAGCGCAACGGTTCACTTTTTACAATGTATCACGCTAAAGACAGTATTCAAAAGCGCATTCAATTTTCAAGCTGTTACCCCATAAAAAGCACTTTTTCATCAAATGATAAAGTTAACTTTGGTATACTCAAAAACCAGAAGTACCACGTAACCACTTTGACAGGAAACTATAAATATTTAGAAGATGCTTGGGCAAAAGCCTATCAATTTTTGGAAAAAGACGGTTTGAAAATCGTTCCCAATCAACCTACTTTAGAAGTGTATCGCAAGGGACATACTCAGTCTGCAAATCCGGCAGATTGGGTTACGGAGTTGTATATTGCGGTGGAATAATTTTATTATGCAACAATAGTAGAATACCCAAAAACATCATCAGACTACCATAAAAAATGCCCGAATATGGCAACAAATTTTCATTCCAACCCATTAAAACAGCCGTTCCTTTGTAAAATAGGATGATTTCGGTTACAAAAAATCCGATGACTAATAGTAGAAAACCCTTTTTACCGACATTGCTTTTGGTAATTCCCGACAGCCATAACAGTGAAAAAGTCAAAAAACCAATAGTAAACCAATGCAAATAACCCACCATAAAATAAGGTTTTAATGCAATGGCTTTAACAGATAATGCATAAAATGAACTCAAAAATTGCAAGAATATTTTATCCCCAAAAATGCCCAAAATCAAAAGAAATGTAAAGCCCTTTTCAAAAAGTGCCGTTTGCCTGTAAAAAGACAAAATCAAATATACTATTGCAAACAATTGCAAAGCGGCAGAAGCTATTCCCAAAACTTGTATGTTCAATGAAATCGGATTCCAATATAAGGACAAAACGTAGGTTGGTATGACCGCAATTTGCATGATAAGAAAAAAGAGGTTGAAAGACTTTAAAGTTGGAATTTCATAGTACTCACGAACATGTAAAAAGATCAAGCCCCACAAGGCAAATGTGAAAAACCCATTGTATAGAAAATGTAAGTAAAAGTATATTAGATTGTAATATAAATCGGTTTTTCCTGTTTTTACAATTACTATTGGAATAAACCAGACCACTGAACTTGATAGAAAATAAAAGAAAATGGCGGTAATTAGCCATTTTTTTTCAGCAATTTCCATATGTTTTAAATGTCGGTAAAAACGGATTAAAACAACGTAACTCGCCCATAAAAAAACCACCAAAAATAGAATAGGAATGAATTTATAGCCAAATAGAGGGAAGAAGACCATCATTCCCAATAGGGAAAGGATTAAAACGACGTAAAAAATTATATCTATTTTTTGAAACTGGAATTTTGTTTTTTGGTTGAGCAAATGCATCACGCCCAAAAATCCCCAACCCAAAAAAGCTACATGCGAATGCCCTTGCACCCATTTGCCAATTTCAAATCCTGAAAGACCAAAGGTTTGCGAAAAGCGCATCAATACACCTACTCCTGCTGACCAAAGCAGGAAAAACAAAGCAGTAATAAAAAGATATTTGGATAAAAATTTGGTAAACAAAATCAATTATTTAATTGAAACTATGATAACCGCAAAAATAATCAAATACAAAACCAACAACACCTTCCAAAACCCATTTGCCGATTTCATTTCCATAAATTGAAAGGCTACCAAAAGAAATTTCAATCCGGAAAGTCCGAGAATAACGAACCAAAAGTTGGAATGTGTATTAAATTTAAGTGCAAAAACGGACATGATGATGACCAATAGCATCAATAAAACCCAAGTGGTTTTAAGTGAAATGTTATTTAGGTGTGACATAATATTTTAATTTGAAAATGTGATAATGTGCCAATTTGCTAATGTGCTAATGTGCTAATTTGCTAATTTCTATTGTCTATTGCCTTTTAACTTTACAAACTTCATGAACTTTATAAACTTCTAAAACAAAAGATACAAAACCGGAAACAGCAACAACCAAATCAGATCGCACATGTGCCAAAAAGAAGCACTGGCTTCATAATCAAGCACATCTACCCTTTCCGGATTTCTATGAATACTTGTGTACATCAATAGTAAAATAACCAGTCCTACCAAAACATGAATCATGTGGAAACCAGTCAACAACCAATAATAATTCATAAAAGTATTGCTACCCAAAGTCATTCCCTCGGCAAATTTGTGTTGGTATTCCATGCTTTTAATCACTATAAAAACACTGCCGATG
Organism: Flavobacteriaceae bacterium; assembly: GCA_020854235.1. Lineage (GTDB taxonomy): Bacteria > Bacteroidota > Bacteroidia > Flavobacteriales > Flavobacteriaceae. The sequence goes on along the minus strand of JADZFW010000079.1, from coordinate 34,970 downwards.
AGCATTGTAAACATCAAATATTTTTTGGATGAGGCAAATGCTTTTTCCTTAAATTTATGCAAACTCATGGCCATAAAAAAACCACTGGTCAACAAAACAATGGTGTTTATGGAGCCAAATAAAGTATTAAGTTTACCACTCATTTCATGAAATAAATCGGGTTCACTTTTGGACTGAATGACCATCACAATTAATGCAATTCCAAAAGTCAGCAATTCCAAAACAATTAACATCCAGATCAGAATACCACCTGGAGGATAGTAAACATTCTTGTTATCAATTATTTGTGTTTCTTCAATGGTTGTGTCGGATGCGTTCATATAATTTTACTAATGCGTTTAACAATTCGGATGGAGCAGACAAAATTTGAAAATGATTGTGTCCAAACATGATAGGTAGATAATATTTGGCTTGTTTTTCAATAGCCAAAGCATAAGTATGTATGCCTTCGGTTTTCATTTCTCTCAATGCTTGTTTGATGTCATGAACACCGTATTTACCTTCATAACGGTCATAATCATTAGGTTTTCCGTCGGAAAGTAAAACAACCCATCTATTTTTACTGTCTCGTTTTTGCAATACATTGGAGGCATGCCGTAAAGGTGCTCCAATACGGGTATAACCTTCAGGTTCCAAGGCCCCAACTCTATGCTTGGCTTTATGCCAGGATTCATCAAAATCTTTGATGGTAACATATTTGATGTGATTACGGGTTTGTGAATGGAAGGCAGCAATGCCAAAGTCAACCTGAAACTCATTGAGTAACTCGCCAAACAAAATGGAGACTTGTTTTTCTACTTCTATTACTTTGTTATTGAGTACGTACGAGTCGCTGGAAAGAGAATGATCCAGCAACAAAAGAATGGATAAATCATTCTCTTTTTTATGTTTATCGATATAAATACGCTCTGACGGTGAATGTCCACTTCGAACACTGACCGAGAAATCGGTAACGGCGTCCAAATCATAATCATCACCTTGAGATTGCAAATTTTGCTGTTGGTATTTATTGTGAAAGGAAGTTAATTTTTTTCGCATACTGTTCATCACCGTTTTGTGTGCCTGCATGGTATCGGCATAGTAGGTAGGATGAAAAGCTAATTTTTGATTGGGAAAAACCTTGCAATAATTGGGTTTGTAGTTTCTTTTGGCGTAGTCCCATTCATCGTAGGCGAGATAAAAATCTTCGGTATCGGTAGCTTGCATTTCCGCAATTTGAGCATTTTCCATAAAATCGGTTTGATAGACACTATGCGCTTGGTCATCCACTCTTACGGTATAACGCATTTTTAATTCTTTTAAAGCTTCTTGATGTTCTTCTAGTTCATCATCGCCGTCAAAATCTTTCCAATTGCCTCCAAATTCGTCAGCAGTTCGCAGTTTTTCCAAATCGTGATAAATGGCTGCATCTTCTTTTTGCTTTTTATCGACTTGTTTGCTTTCAATACTTTCTACATTGTTTTTGGCTTTGAGAATAGTTTGAATTGTTTCTTTCTTATCAACATTATTAGTTTCAGTTTTTGGAATTTGGTTATTGGATGTTGGAATTTCATTCTTATTGTTTCTCATCCACTTTCCAAATAAAAACGACCTATTCCATTGTGATTTTTTTTCTTTAATTTGATTTATAGCATCTTCTAATTCTTTAAAAATGTTTTTATAAATCGGAAATTCTTCAAACATTTTTGCCAAAACCAACCCCGACTTTTCTTCACTTTTCTGACGGGAAACAGAATCCGAAAAATTTTCATCGGTTTGCCAATTCAGTTGCAATTGCCATTGAATGGATAAAAACAAAGTGCGATACAAATAAAATTGTTCGTTTTTCACCTTTTCAGTAAACAAATTACAATATTCAGGAAGGAAATAATTGTGATTTTTATAACCGCCTTCACGTTCGGCGGTGTAAATTTCTATTTCGGCTCCGGTCAAAGCACGAGCCACCAAAATCAAGCGCGGTTTGATTTGATCCAACCAAACCACAGTCGTTTGTTGTTTTAATTTCCGCTCTTTACTCCTACGTTTGTAGTTGGAAATGGATTTGAAAAGAAATTCGTCTAGACTCAAATTTGGTTATTGGGTTAATAGGTTAATTGGTTGATTAAGTTAAATAGGTTAATTGAATTAGATTGGATTTTGGATATTGTGATTTGGAATTTGATAATTGATTATTGGAATTTAAATATACAGGTTTGCCAAATCACGTAAAGCCATCAAAGTCTCCTCTTCATCGGTTAGTGGCTGTAAGATGGCTACTTCAACAGACAATCGTTTGGGTAAGTTACCGGCTATCAATTGGGCTGCATCTACCAATAGTCGTGTCGAAACGGTTTCGGACAAGCCTAACTCACTTAGATTTCTAATTTTTTGGGCAATTTTGACCAAACTTTTAGCTGTATTTTCATCAATTTTCGTTTCATTTAATAGAATTTCTACTTCTGCTTTTTCGGAAGGGTAATGGAAAGAAAGCGCTACAAATCGTTGTTTGGTTGAGGGTTTTAATTCTTTGAATCCTTTTTGATATCCAGGATTAAACGAAACGATCATTGAAAAATCGGGATGTGCTTCAATCGTTTCTCCCAACTTATCAATATATAATTTTCGACGGTGATCGGTCAAGGGATGAATGGCCACTATGATATCGGGGCGCGCTTCAGCAATTTCATCTAGATATATTAAAGCCCCTTCTTTGACGGCTTTGGTTAATGGCCCATCAACCCAAACGGTTTCAGTGCCTTTGAGTAAAAACCTACCAATCAAATCAGTTGCTGAAGTCTCTTCGTGACAGGCAACCGTAATCAATGGCTTGTTCAATTGATGAGCCATATATTCCACGAAACGAGATTTGCCGGTACCAGTAGGCCCTTTCAGTAAAATAGGCAATCGATTTTGATAGCAGTGTTCAAAAACCTCGACTTCTTTTTCTATGGGTAAGTAATAGGGTTGATTGTGTTCATTCATAATGTCATATCTTTATCAACATAAACCCACGCTTTTGTACCTGACTCTAAAATAACTTCAATTCTTTTGTAATCGGATACTTCGTATTGGTCGGTTGCTTGTAGTTGTTTTTTATTGATTTTGAATACTTTACCTTTAATGTAATCACTTTTATTTCCGGTGTAAATTAACTTTGGATGTTGTTTTTGTCCACTGGTTTGTAATACATTTTTATCAACTATTTCTATGAAAACGATTTTAAATCCGGTTAAAATATCGGGTTCATTGGTCAAAATTTGTCCAAATATCTGTTTTTGAACTTGTTCCAATTGTAAAGTTCCGTAGGAAAATAGATGGATAGTTTGAAGCATTACAACAATTTTTTAATTTCTTTTACTGTTTTGTCATTGTTTACTCCCAACCCTTCTTGTTGGTGAACCAAAATTCCGTTTTTGTCCATAACAGTGATAATATTGGAATGAGAAAAATCCATAGGTGCTATTTGTTTATATTTGACAGACAATACATTAGCAAATTCTTGCACCGTATTTTTATTACCTTGCAGAAGTGTCCAATATGAAGCGGTAAGCTGATTTTTTAGAGCAAATTCTTTTAAAACTTTCGGATTGTCAGTTTCGGGGTCAATGCTCACCAAAACAAAATTTATAAGATTTCGTTTGTTTTCGGGAATTTGCTTTTCAATACTTTTCATATCGGCTACCAATCGCGGACAAATAGATTTACACGAAGTATAAAACATAACCAACACCAATGTTTTACCTTTTAACTCTCTTAATTGTACAGATTTATTATCCTGATTTTGCCACGAACTTGTCAAATTGAAAATAGAATTTTCATCCATATCCGAAGCATTTTGTACTATTTTTTCAGAAAATTGTCCATCGGGTTCACAACATGCTTTACTATTAGTGGTCTCGCATTCACTTTTGCATGATTTCGGGGAATGTAATTTTGACGATGAAACATCATTATGATTTGAATTACAAGATGTTACAATTGTTATTATCAATAGAATATTTACAATTTTAAGATACATTGGTTTAGTTTTTTTTGGTTAATATGGTGTCTTTTACACAGCGAAATCCGAGATTTTGCACAGAAAAATCGGCTTTTATACTTCCTCTAAACGCATAGCGCATAAAGGCGGCATAGTTCATCAAATCGGTAGCATTTACCGATTCGCTTCCGCAAAAAAGATTGTTATCGGTTTCAAAATCGTTGCGCGATTCACCGGTAATCATCACAGAATTAAAATCGGAAGTCCATTCCCAAACCAAGCCGTGAAGGTCGTATACGCCCCAAACATTTTTAGGGTTTAGCCCCACCAAGTTGAGATACGTTTTGGGTTTTTCATATTGTGAGATGATCATTTTATTGTAAGATTCCTCTTTACGTGCATCTTTCCGACTTTCATCAGCCATTGCTATATATTCCCATTCGTCAACAGTTGGCAAACGTTTGCCTTGACAATCGCAATAGGCTTTGGCTGCATACCAAGAAATGTTTGTAATCGGTGCTTTTTCCTCTAAATTTTCAGGTAAAATGGTGTCTTTTTGCCAGGCAAACATATAGTTTTTATCAGCAAACAATTTTTTAATGTTTGATTTTCTCCAATCAGGATGGGTAATTACAAAATCTTTAAATTCTTGATTGGTAACGGGATAAACATCTATTAAAAAAGAGCTGACTTTAACCTCTTTATTTTTAACACCATAAAGTGGTTGATAAGTTCCTGATTGGATAAAAACCATAGGGGTTTTGGAAGTAAAATTCCAAATAGAATCATTTTTTAAGGTAACAGATTTTGTTACTTTATTATCAATTTTTTCACTCGCATTTTGACACGAACTACTTAAAATGAAAAAGAATACTATTTGGAAAAAAAACTTCATTTTTATTTTTTACTTCGTACTTCAGCGACCATTTTGGCAGTAACTTCTTTGTTGGAATTGCCCCATGAACTATACACATAAGATAATACATTGGCAATTTCATCATCGGATAAAGTTTGTGCCGTCATTACACTGTTATATTTTTTTCCATTGACCGTTACTTCACCTGTTTTGCCTTTTAGAACTATTTCAATAGCTCTATTGACATCCGCATTTAAGAAATCTGATTTTGCCAAAGGCGGAAAAGCGTTGTTTAAACCTTCCCCATTAGCTTGATGACACGCAAAGCATGTTTTGTTGTAAATGGATTTGCCATCGGAAATTCTTTCAGCTAATGTAGTGGGTTTTGCCACTGCTTTTTTATTAGCATCTATAGGCATCGATTGTATAGTTCCACCTTCGGAATGATATACATTGTCCGATTGCGTTCCGGAATAGATGGTTTTGTTATCCTCGCCGGTAACTTTTAACATCCCCAAAGAACCCTTATTAAATGTCCTGAAAATGGAATGATCTACAATTATAAAAGTTCCGGGAACATCTACTCTAAACTCTACAATGGCAGCTCCACCGGCAGGAATAAGAGTGGTTTGCACATCGTTGTTGATTAATGAACCTCCTTCAATATGTACTTTGTCAAATATTTCTCCAATAACATGGAAAGAAGAAACTAAATTAGGCCCTCCATTTCCTACAAACAAACGAACGGTTTCGCCTACTTTGGCTGTAATGGCATTTTCTCCGGTTAACGCCCCAACTTTTCCATTAAACACTACATAATCTGCCTGTTCCTTTACGGCTTTGTTCATATCGAACGCTTGTAAACCTTTTTCGCCATTGTTACCTTCGGTATAAAAATCGCCTTGCATAATGTAATATTCTTTGTCCACAGGTGATAAACCTCCTTCGGGTTCGACCAAAATCAAACCATACATTCCGTTGGCAATGTGCATCCCTACAGGTGCAGTAGCACAATGATAGACGTACAGTCCCGGATTAATCACCTTAAAAGAAAAGACCACTTCATGTCCCGGTGCTACAAATGAAGATGCTGCACCACCACCAGGTCCGGTAACGGCATGTAAATCAATATTATGTGGCAATTTGTTGTCTGGATGATTTTTTAAATGGAATTCTACTTCGTCGCCCACACGTGTTCTGATAAAACTACCTGGAACACTGCCTCCGAAAGTCCAATACATATATGTTACGCCATCAGTCATTTCGGCTTCTTTTTCAATAATTTCCATATTTACCGTTAACTTTGTCGCTTTTCTTTTTCCAACGGGTTTGGGAACAAATGGTGGAGCCGTTAATTCCGCTTCAACTTGACCTTGAGTTTTAATATTTATAGCAAAAAGTGAATCATTCTTATTTGTCTCTTTATCCGTTTTACAACTTAACAATGTGAAAATCGAGATTAAAATTACAATGATTCTTCTTTTAAAAAATCTGTTCAACATTAGTATATAAATTTAGTTTGATAATTAAATATAAATAGTAGTAGTATTGTAATAGTATAGCAGTAGAAAATGAATTTTTTGAAAAATTATAAAAATGAAACCGCCTAGAAGTAAGTCGTATTAAAGTATGGAAAAACAACAAAAATCAGGGCGGTTTCGTGAACTCACTAAATATTAATTTTAATTCGTTTCCGCTTCCAATGCTTCGTCATTGGGAAGTCCGTATTTTACAAATTGTATGATATAATAGGTGATACCTATGGCAAATAATGTTGCCATCAAAATTAAAACTATAAAATGTACTTTAATTTCATTTTGAACCTGCATAAACTCCATTTTAAATCTTCTTTCCAAATACGTTTGTGCAACGCCGGCTACGCCAAAAGCTATCGTCATACCCAACAAACCAATATTGGATAACCAAAATGCCAAACGGGCACCTGCTGTATCATAGAGTTTTCTACCTGTCAAATTGGGTAAAGCATAACTCATAATCGCTAAAACAATCATGCCATAAGCACCCCAAAAAGCCAAGTGTCCATGCATGGCTGTGACTAAGGTTCCATGTGTATATAAATTAACTTGTGGTAAGGTATGGGCAAAACCCAACAAACCGGCACCCACAAATGATAAAATAGCAGAACCCAAAGTCCAGTACAAGGCTATTTTATTGGGATGACTTTTTTCTCCTTTGCGGTACATGTTGACAGCAAATAATGCCATTGCCAAAAAAGCCAAAGGTTCCAATGCTGAAAATATACCACCAACGATTAACCAAATTTTATTGACCCCTATATAATAATAATGGTGACCGGTTCCAAGAATTCCGGAAAGGAAAGTCAAACCTACAATCACATACAGCCATTTTTCAATCACTTCTCTATCAACACCTGTTAATTTAATTAATAGGAAAGATAAAATACCTCCCATAATCAATTCCCACACACCTTCTACCCATAGGTGCACTACCCACCAACGGAAAAATGAATCCAACGTTTGACTGTCAAAATCAATCATCCCAGGCAAGTACAACAAGGCGGCAAAAAGCAATCCCATAGATAATACCAGGGCAGTTGTAGTCCTTCGTTTACCGGTAAATAAAGTCCATAAAATCAACCCTAAGAATAAGAGTACATTGAATACAACCAACCAATCGAGTGGTCTTGGAATTTCCAAGAATTTACGACCTTCCCACCAGTTGAAATGATAACCAATAATAGCAGTGACTCCTACCAAAGCTAGGGATATGAGTTGAAGGAAAGCTAATTTTGGTCGCACTAAATCTCTTTGTGCTTCTTCCGGAATAATGTAATAAGCAGCTCCCATAAAACCTGAAAGCAACCATACAACCAACAAATTGGTATGAACAGCTCTAGCAGTATTAAACGGTATAAACTCATGCAAACCATCCATGCCGATTCTGGCAAAACCCATGATAAAACCATAGGTAATCTGCAATACTAAAAGTAACATCGAAAGTGCCCAAAACCAATAGGCAATTTTCTGCGTTTTATATTTCATGTTTTGATATTTTAAAATTTATAAAAATTAATTATTGGCCTCAATTTTTTCTTTTGCCAAAGGAGAAACCACGTGTTCGAATCCATTTAAATCGACATTCCCTGCCCATTTAAAGAACTCGACAACATCCAAAGCATCGGCTTCACTCATGTTGTAAGCCACCATTTTACGACCATTAATTTGCCAAGGGACAGGAGACATGAGAACGCCTTTCACATAAGCTTCTCCCCTACGTTCGATTACCTTCGTGAGTTCGGGTGCATAATAAGCACCTTCTCCAAAAAGGGTATGACAACCCATACAATTGTTTTTCTCCCATATATGTTTACCGCGAATGACCGCTTCGGTAATGTTTTCGCTATGGGTTTGATCCTGCGCTTTAGAAAGCGAATACACAGTCAATCCGATAAATATCAGGAATGTAACCACTGTTCCGCCTAAAAAAAACGCTCTTGCTTGTTTTTTAGATAACATAAATAATTGGTTTAAGTTAATAAAAGACTATTATGTATTTTAATAAAGCAAAGATAAACAATATTTGATATTATAATACTTTTTTGTATTTTATTTAGTAAATAACTTGAAAAAATGGATTAGAAAATACCTTTGTGAGAGATGAAGGTACCGTTTTTCTTGACATCATCTGAGAATTCACGAATGGTTTGACGTTCGAATTTCCCTAGAATATCTTTTCTAAAATCGGCTACAATATGATGAACCGGACAAGGATTTTCGGGGCTACATTTGGGCAATCCCAAAAAGCATCCCTCAAAAACATTTTTGATTTCAATGACGTTCAACACATCGCAAACCTTGAGATTTAGGTTTTTTTCATCTAAATAAAACCCTCCTGTAGGACCTTTAGACGAACTGATTACTTTTTCACGTGCTAGTTGTTGTAATAATTTTGCTATAAAATGGGTCGGAATTTCTAAAGCTTCGGCAATTTCAACTGCTCCAAATTTTTGTGAAACACTACTTTTATCTGCTAAAAATAGAACAGCTCGAATGGCGTATTTAGAAGCATTAGAAATCATAAGTTGAAAAAATATTTTGATTAATCAAAAATTTAATTGTTTAGAAAACAAATTATATATATTTGCAAAACTAACAACTTTTTAATTGAAACAAACATTCTTCGGCATAGTATTCACTTTTTTGTATATGCTTGCTATGGTAAGACCTATTCTTCCCGTGGTTGAGTACTATATGAATTATGATTATATTTCCAAAGAGCTTTGTGAAAATAAAGACAAACCTTACCTTGAATGTAATGGAACTTGCTATCTCGAAAAACAAATGAGCAAGATTGATCCAATAAGTCATGATCAAAAACCGATTTCAAACATTCCCATCAATTTAAAAGATTATCCTATTTCTACATTAGATTTCTTTACCTTTGATTTTTCGGGGTGCCAAGATACTGATATGGTTGCACTCCCAAAATATTGCAATCAATCTGATTATACTTCATTCACACGAGGGCTGTTGCGACCTCCAACTTTTTTTGCATAATTGATTTATTTTATTGAAAACAAACTTTAATCTTTGAAATTATTTAATAATATCAAGTTGGTTTGTAATGTTTTAATCTATACCATATGAACTTCATTTGGTTTAACCATTATTTATCAAAATGCAAAAATTTATCATACTACTATTTGTTATTTTTTTAGGTTTCGAAACCTATTCTCAAGAAAAAATTGAAGGAAAAGTCTATGACTTAATCACCGATGAACCTATTGCCGATGCAACTGTAAAAGTTGTAGGTGAAAACACTTTCACCTCTACCGATGCTGCAGGTAAATTTAGCCTTGTAGTTGCAAAAAATGCTCAATTGGAAATCAACCATCTCAATTATGAAACAAAAATCATCCAAATCGAAGATGCGGGAAGTATAGCACTTACTCCACGTCAAAACTCCCTGGATGAAATTCTTTTGTCATCCAATCCATTGGAAGACATCACCCATAGTATCACGGTTGTAGATGACATTAAAAAAGGAAGTCAGCCGCGAAATGCAGCCGAATTATTCAATGACATCAACGGTTTCAGTATTCAGAAACGCAGTGCAATGGCTTCCGAGCCTTCTTTGCGTGCCTTTAAATACGAACAAATGAACATCAAATTTGACGGTGCAACCAAGATTTGTCCGGCTTGTCCCAATCGTATGGATCCCATAACTTCACATGTTATTCCTGAAGAAATTGGAAAAATTGAAGTTGTGAAAGGTCCCTATACTGTACGTTTTGGACAAACTTTTGGAGGTGTGGTCAATATGGTCACTACAACACCAAGTGAACAAGGTTTACATGGAAGCGTGCAAGCCGGTTATGAATTGAATGGCGAAAATGTGGTAACAAGAGCCGAAATTCAATATGCCAAAGAAAAATACGATTTCACATTAAATGGAGAATACCGCGATTTTGGAAACTATAAAGATGGAAATGGAGTAGAAACCCCAGCCGGATTCAACACTGTTAGTTATTCAGCCAAACTGGGATTAGTTCCTTTTGAGAATCATAGATTACAATTGGATTGGCGTCAAAAATTTGGTAAAGACATAGACCATGCCGGACTTCCAATGGATTCACCTAAAGATGATAGTTATGCCGCAGCCTTGGATTACAGTATTGACAAATGGACTAAAACCATCCAAAATTTCACTTTGAAAGGTTATTACACTTTTGTAGATCACTTGATGAATAATGCTTTACGTCCCAACATTACGATGATGGATGCGCAAACACCTGTTACTTCCAATTCTATGGGAGGAAAAATGGAATTCACATTACGACCCAATGAGAATGCTTTGATTTTTGCAGGTTTGGATGCTGAAATCGTTAAAAGAGACGGAGATAGAACCCGTACCGTATTCATGTCTCCCACCGGTGTGATGTTTAATCCTCCAAGAGTATTTATCGATAAAGTTTGGCAAGATGCAACCACACAAGATTTTGGGGCTTTTGCAGAAGCTACTTATAAATTTTCCAAACATTGGTCTGTGACATCGGGAATACGTTCTGATTTTGTTTTTGCTGAAGTTTTGGATCCAGCTTTGGATACACAAGCCTATGGCAAACCTATGGGTACAATGGTTCCCGGTTTTGAAAATTTATACGGCAGTCAGTTTGCTAAAACAGATGAAAACACTTTGGGTGGAAACTTTGGTATCAAATATCATAAAAATGGCACTTTGGTTCAATTGGCTTATGGATTGGGAACTCGCTCAGCTTCCATGATAGAACGTTATGCTTATCACATGGCAATTGGAGTGGATAGTTATGAATATGTTGGGAATCCTTATTTGAGACCTGAACAAAATAATCAATTGGAGTTGGCCTTAAATGTTAACAAAGGAAATTTAACCTTTGGTGCAGGAGTTTTCTATTCAGTGATGAAAGACTATATTTCAGCTGTTTATAGAAATGCAGATCCCAATTTTTGGGTCATTTTTGCCAATGCAAAACCTTATGCCAAACAATTTGTCAATGTGGATGCCAATCAAATTGGTTTCGATGCATTCTTTGGATACAAAATCACCAAGAATATTTCATTTGATTCCAATATTGCTTACACGGATGCACACAATGAAACGTATCATGAACCATTGGCTAAAGTTTCTCCTTTTACTGCCAATTTCAGTTTGAAATACGAAACCGAAAAATTATGGGCTGATATTCGTACACAAGTTGTTTCTGAACAAAACAAATTGGCTACTTCATTTGGAGAGACGGAAATTACGCCCGGACATACCACTGTAGATTTCAGAATAGGTGGGAAAGTTTACAAAGGTTTGAATATGGGTGCTTCTGTATTGAATATTTTTGATACCGCCTATTACAATCATTTGAATTTTAACTATAACAATGCTTTTGATCACTTGACAGGAGATAAAGTATATGAACCCGGAAGAAATGTGAGTGTTTATGCTATTTATAAATTTTAAAACATTTAAAAATTATACAAAAACAACACAGTCCGAAAATCATAAGACTTTAAACTATTGGTTGATTATATTTGATTAGTAAAAAACCCTGGCATTTTTGATGTCAGGGTTTTTGTTTGATATAAAAAAAAGTAAAGGTATTATAAATAATACAAGACTTAAATCTTCTCCATTTTTACCGTAAAATGTCGCATGATAGGTGCTTCGTCGGCAATTCGATAACCGTGTTTGGCCTCATGTCGGGTATCGTAAATATTTTTAAGTGTAACGGCAATAAAATCCATGTGATTATTGGTATAGGTTCGTCGTGGTATAGCCAATCGGACCAACTCCAAAGAAGAAAACCTATTTTCACGTGTATCCGGATCTCGATCGGCTAAAACTGCACCTATTTCAACACCTCTGATACCACCAACTACATACAATTCCATAGCCAAAGCCCAAGCCCTGAACTCTTCTTGTGGAATAGTTGGGACAAATTTATTGGCATCCAAAAAAATGGCATGTCCTCCAAAAGGTTGTTGCACCGGAATGCCAAAATCCACCAATCGTTGACCCAAATAAGCAATTTGCTCTACCCTACTCTCCAAATAATCAAATTCGGTAGCTTCATCCAAACCTACAGCCAAAGCACCCATATCACGTCCATTCATCCCACCATAGGTGATAAATCCTTCGTACATGATGTTAAAGACCGTAGCTTTTTTGAAAATTTCTTCATCATTGAGTGCTATGAAACCGCCCATATTCACCAACCCATCTTTTTTGGCGCTGATGGTCATGCCATCACCATAAGAGAAAAACTCTTTGGCTATCTCCTTGATGGTTTTTTGGTCATAACCGGCTTCTCTTTTTTTGATAAAATAAGCATTTTCAGCAAAACGAGCAGAATCAAAATACAAGGGAATTCCATATTTTTTGCACAACGCCGAAACTGCCTTGATATTTTCCATTGAAACCGGTTGTCCTCCTGCTGAATTGCAAGTAATGGTGACAATGGTAAATGGTATTTGAGATTTGTCATGTGTCTGAAATACCTTTTCCAATTTTAACAAATCCACATTTCCTTTAAATGGATGGTACTTACCTGTGTCAAATGCTTCATCAATCGTACAATCAAGAGCATGTGCTTTCCGAAATTCGATATGACCTTTGGTCGTGTCAAAATGGGAATTTCCCGGAACCACGTCGCCCGCTTTTACCAATACTGAAAACAACACATTTTCAGCAGCTCGACCTTGATGGGTAGGTAAAAAATAGGTGAATCCGGTAATTCTTTTAACGGTTTCTTTTAATTTTTCAAACGAGCGAGAACCTGCATAACTCTCGTCACCAATCATCATTTCAGCCCATTGGCGGTCACTCATGGCTCCGGTTCCTGAATCGGTGAGGCAATCGATATATACCTGTTCGCTTTTAAGATTAAACAAATTGTAATGGGCATCTTTCAGCCATTGTTTGCGTTGTTCTTGTGTACTGCGGTACAATTGTTCAACGACTTTAATTTTATAGGGTTCGGCGTATGGTAGTTCCATTTTGAAATTAGAAATTAGAAATTAGAAATAAGAAATAGCCATTTAACAGGCTCAGGGTAAAAGTTGGTATTACTTTCTAATAATAAACGCATCCTTAAGAAAATGGAGACTTGATGAGGAGAAATAGATATTTGGAAGGGATGACTGTTTTGGGAAACATATCGTTGAATTTAATGTTCAAATTTATTGAAATAAAGTGAATCCAAGAACAAATTTTATAAAAACTATAATGGACTTCTATTTTATAAAAGTTATAAGAGCTAAAATTAGACCCCAATACCTTGAATCAAAAATATTGAAATAGTTTAGTACATCCATCAAATTTTAGTATTTTTATAGCAGCAAACAAATTTCAACTTTTACACCAATATCATGAATTACAAACAACCCATGCTTCGCGACGGAGCTTTACAAGATCAAGTAATTATCGTAACAGGAGGAGGCAGCGGACTCGGTAAATCCATGACTAAATATTTCCTTGAACTGGGAGCCAAAGTGGCTATCACATCTCGGGATCTTGAAAAACTACAAGTTACCGCACAAGAATTGAGTTCAGCAACCGGTGGCGAAGTCTTACCTATCACTTGTGATGTGCGGCATTACGACCAAGTAGAAGCGATGTTGCAAAACGTATTGGACAAATGGGGAAAAGTTGATGGATTGCTCAACAATGCAGCCGGAAATTTCATCAGTCCTACGGAAAGATTATCAGCCAATGCTTTTGATGTCATCATTGATATCGTTTTGAAAGGCACGAAAAATTGTACGTTGGCATTGGGTAAACATTGGATCAAAAACAAGCAAACAAAAGCAACTGTTCTCAATATTGTCACAACTTATGCGACAACAGGTTCTGCCTATGTCGTTCCTTCTGCGATGGCAAAGGCCGGCGTTATGGCAATGACACGATCGCTTGCTGTGGAATGGGCTAAGTACGGAATCCGATTCAATGCCATTGCTCCGGGCCCTTTCCCTACCAAGGGCGCTTGGGATAGATTGTTACCCGGTGATCTCAAAGAAAAATTGGATCCTGCTAAAAGAGTACCCGTAGGAAGAGTCGGTGAACATCAAGAATTGGCCAATTTAGCGGCCTATTTGATGAGTGACTTTTCAGCTTATATCAACGGTGATGTCATTACGATTGACGGTGGCGAATGGTTGAAAGGTGCAGGCGAAATGAATGATTTGGAACAAGTGCCTTCTGAAATGTGGGATATGTTGGAAATGATGATACGCGGAAAGAAAAGTAATTAGACTTTTGGAGTTATTTATTGGCGATTGGCCATTTTAGATTTTAGATTGGCGTCCCAATAATTATCGAGTATCAATTGGAATATCATGGAATAGAGAGTAATGGAAAGATAAAGTTTGGTAGTTACAAGTGTACTAGTAAGCATCCAACACCCAGCACCCAGCACCCAACCGTCAAAGATATTTTCCAAAAACTTCTAAAAAAGGATCTCGATTGACTATGGTGTAATAAAATAAAGCACCAAGCCATCCGTGAAGTATGCCCAATACATAGAGATTTCTTTCTTTCAAATACAAGTTGGAATATATGATGGCAAGGAAAAATGTACCCAACATCAACCACTTGTCGGGGAAATGAACAGCGGCAAATAATACAGTGGTTATGGCAATGTTCAGTGTATTGGAAAGCTTAATTTTGGTTTGATGTTGTAAGTTTCCGGTAAACAATCCAATGATCAAGAATTGTTGAATGATTCCCCAAATGGGATAGGTAATCAAAATGGGGATAATGTGCCAAGTGAGGTTTAAGGTACCTTGCCAACTTCCCACGACAAAGAAAAAAACCAATGCCAACAAACCGAAAGGAAGTACTTTTTTTAATACCACTTTAAAATTATCGGTTCTAAATCCCCAATAATACAAAATACCGGGTTGTTTTTTGGCTCGATACACGATGTACCCTATCCAAAATAAAATGGCAAAAGTTTCAAAAAATAAGCGATAATTCAACCCATCCATAAAAACGAATTTTCCAATAGCTGTCAAAAAAATAGCTGCTATTTCAAACCATCGGGTCGAATCTAAAATTTCAGGTGTTTGCTTGGTCATAAAACGAATTAATGGTTAGGTAATTCTTCTAGAAAAATATAGCTCTTTTTCTCAAAATTCATCTGACAATAAAAATGTTGCAATCCATTGGTCAACATCAAATATTTGGCATCCAAAGCCAAGTTATATCGAGCAATCTGATCAAAAGTTTCTTGTGTAATCTTGACATTGGGCGCTTTACATTCGACAATAATATAGGGATGCATTGATTGGTTAAACACCACAATATCGGCTCTTTTGTGGATTTCGTTGATGGAAAATTGTTTTTCTATAGCCATCATCACAGGAGAATAATGTTTTTCATCAATCAGGTAGCGAACTGCATGTTGACGTACCCATTCTTCGGGAGTGAGCAACAGGTATTTTTTTCGGATATCGTCCCAGATATACGTTTTGTTTTCACTACTTTTGAACTTGAAATCATATGTGGGAAAATGTAATTGTAACATGATGATTGTTGAAAATATAATACCGAGAAATGTCTGATTTATACTACCTTACAAAGTTACCAAAAAATTCTATTGAAAACCCAATTTTACTATTGATGTTACACGGATATGGCAGCAATGAAGATGATTTATTTTCATTTGCGTCCGAATTGGATGAAAACTTGCTCATCATCAGTGCACGAGCTCCATTAGCTTTGGATTTTGGCGGGTTTGCCTGGTATAGTATTCATTTCACAGCCGGACAAGATAAATTTTCAGATATTCCTGAGGCCATACAAGCACGTGATCAAATCTCTGAATTTATAGACCAATTGGATGCCAAATACCATTTTGACAAAGACAAAAGCATGTTGATGGGATTCAGTCAAGGTGCAATTTTGAGTTATGCCGTAGCCCTTTCTTATCCCGATATAATAAAGAATGTCATTGCGATGAGTGGCTATGCGCTACCCGAAATCATCCAAGATCCCAAAAATAAATCGGATTATAAATCACTCCGATTTTTCTGTTCACATGGTACTGTTGATCCAGTTATTCCCATTGAATGGGCTAGAAAATCGGATGCGTTTTTGACGCAAAATCAAATTCGACATGAATACCACGAGTATCCTGTAGGTCACGGTGTAGCACCTCGAAATGTATCCGACATGAAAGATTGGATGCGTGAAATAATCAAATAAAATACGTTTTTAATCCCATTTCTTTTTCACTATCAAATTCCCAATGGTATCGTACTTTTTCCAAGTCCCTTTGGGATAATCATCTTTAAACTTACCTTTGAGTTTGAGTTCCCCATTGCGATAGTATTCTTTGTACAAACCGTGTTTTTTACCATCTTTGAGTTCGACTTCATAACGCAATTCGCCCGAAGTATAATTGTATTTAAATTCTTTGGCGTTAAAATCATCCGGATTGATTTCGGGAATTGCAATAATGGTATCATTGGAAATACCGGCAATAATTTCTTCTCCGTCATCAAACTCGTCCTCATCTTCTGAAACCAATTGGAATTCTGGTTGTTGTTCGATAATGCCGGGTTCAACAAATTTGACAGCCAATATATTCTTAAACATTTCATTTTGTGGGAATAATTGCAATCCTATTTGGGTAAATCCGGTAAAATAGGTTTTGTTTTTCATCAAATCAGCTTTGGTTTGACCCGCAAAATTACTGGCAAAACTTTCATAATATCTAGGCGTATTGACATAGACAAACACATTGGATTGATCTTCAAAGTTCTTTTTGAAACTCTTGTAGTATTCTGATTGTTGCAAAACCTTGCCATCTATATAATTGTCAATTACGTATTTCAGTGAGTTGGGTGAATTGGTAAACACCACATAATTGTCAATAATGGTAAAATAAGGCGTATCTAGTTTTTTGAAAAATCCGCCCAAAAAGAACTTAAAAAAGCCCTTCACCGACATAAAACTAATGGTATAACCTTTATAATCCACTTCTTTAAACTTGACAGGCGTACGTTTGCGTACCTGTTCGGCAATGAAATCCAAATTATCTTTGGCCTCACCGGCGCTTTTGGCTTTTATGACCAATGCAAAATCGTTTTTAGGGCCGAAAGTCTCGGTTTCATATTTCAAAAAACCAATTTCATCATCTATCCAATCGATGAAATTCTTCTTCATATCTATCTTCAACAACTTTTCAATCTGCTCCTTGTTATCCATTACACTTTGGTATTCTTCGGGATTTCGTTCCAAAATACTCATGTAATTGTCGTAAAATTTACTGTAACTTTCAAATCCAAAACTGATGTAAGTTCCGGTACGTAATGGAGCGACTTTGGCGATATCATGACTACCCGTACCAGAGTTTTGCATGGCCAACAGGTAAGAAAAATTGGTTTCATTCAGATTGGAAAATCCTTTGGCTATAATTTCATTTCCACCGATTAAATCGGCATCGATACCTGTAAAATACAAAGATTGGCTCAATTTGTTGATCCAAGGTTGGTCGGTAAAGTCAAAAACAGCAGCAAATTCATCCATATAGGCATATTGCACATACATTCGAATCATTTTGCTATTGCCCGTCTTTTGACTCACTTCAATAAAATTCTGATCCCTACCCAAGGTCGGTTCGTCTTTTTGTTCAATGGAAGCTTCCACCAACTTTCCGGTATATGATAAAACCAAGTTGTTGTTTATAAAAGCCATGTAGAGTGTTTCATTGGTTTTTTTATCCAACAACTCCAAGATATCAACGCCTTTGTGGCTGCGTTCGGTCAAACTAAACCCTTGTGAAATAATCTTTTTCAAAATGGTTTTAAACTCGGCAAACTTGGCAGTTTTGGCTAAATCAACTACAAAAAGATGGTCAAATTTATGGCTTGAAATGGTATGAGCCGAAACCAATAAACGCTTGGAACCCACCAAATCAAACAACATTTCATTATCTCTCAATAAGGTATCTAAAGTATTGGCACTCGAAGTCAATTCGGCAAAATACCTGTTGGTACGCAAGTGTTCCCAGATGGCACTTTTGCGGATTTCTTTCCAATTTCCGATTGGATCTTCGGTGGAAATCACATAGACCGCGTCTTTGGGAATCAAATAAATGGCATTTAAATTTTGGGTTTCTTCCCAATAAAATTTATAACCGAAATAACCGGCAGCTCCCAGAAGAAGCGCTCCAAAAACCAATAAGAATTTTTTCATTTGATGCAGTTTGAATCAGTGGAATATTTGGTTCAAAATTAATAAAAAATTTCGAAGCTAATCCATGAAATCTTTGAGTTTTCAATTGGGTTAATTCTATAATGGGCTGAGGTGGAATTATCCACAATATGGAGGGCAAAAAACAAATAAAAAAAATAGTTAATAGGATCCATTTCAAAATCGTATTAAAATTTAAAAACCACTCAACTTTGTAACACAAAGGAAAGTGGTTTTTTAAAAATGTATTGAAAGTACTTATTTATGCACTCATTTGTTTAATCAAATTTAATGCGCTTCCGGCTTTAAACCATTTGATTTGTTCCGCATTGTATGTGTGAGCGAGTTCAATAGTTGCAGAAGTTCCATTGGCGTGTTTTAAAACCATTTTGAGATTTTTGCCTGGTGCAAATTCGGTTAAACCGATGATTTCTAAAGTATCGTCCTCCTGAATACGTTCGTAATCGACCGCATGTGCAAAAGTCAATGCCAACATACCTTGTTTTTTCAAATTGGTTTCGTGAATACGGGCAAATGATTTGACAACAACTGCTCTTACACCTAAATGTCGAGGTTCCATAGCAGCGTGTTCACGAGAAGAACCTTCACCGTAATTTTCATCACCAACAACGATAGAGTCCACGCCTGCTGCTTTGTAAGCGCGTTGCACTGTAGGCACTTCATCATAAACTCCGGTCAATTGATTTTTAACTTTATTGGCTTCTCCGTTAAAGGCATTGGTAGCACCAATCAACATATTATTGGAAATATTATCCAAATGACCGCGGTATTTCAACCAAGGACCTGCCATTGAAATATGGTCGGTGGTACACTTGCCTTGCGCTTTGATGAGTAATTTGGCATGGGTAATATTTTTCCCATCCCATGCAGGGAAAGAATCCAACAATTGCAAACGGTCGGAAGTAGGACTTACCTTAACTTCTATGTTGCTTCCATCTTCGGCAGGTGCCAAATAACCATTATCTTTTACATCAAAACCCAATGGTGGTAATTCAAAACCTTTAGGTTCGTCCAGCATCACTGCATCACCTTTTTCATTGAGCAAAGTATCTGTGATGGGATTGAAATCCAATTTGCCTGATAGTGCAATAGCAGCCACCATTTCGGGAGAAGCTACAAAAGCAAAGGTATTCGGATTGCCATCGGCTCGTTTTTTAAAGTTGCGGTTAAATGAATGTACAATCGAGTTTTTTTCTTCTTTTTCAGCGCCGGGACGCGTCCATTGACCGATACATGGTCCACAAGCATTGGTAAAAATCATGGCATTGGCTTTTTCAAAGGTAGCCAACAAACCATCTCTTTCTGCAGTATAACGCACTTGTTCGGAACCCGGATTGATTCCCAAGGTAGCTTTGGCTTTCACGCCTTTTTCGGTTGCATCCTGAATGATGGAAGCGGCACGTGATAAATCTTCGTAAGATGAATTGGTACATGAACCAATCAAAGCCCATTCGATATCGGTAGGATAGGCATTGGCTTTGGCAACTTCCTTCATTTTGGAAACTGGTGTAGCCAAATCGGGAGAGAAAGGTCCGTTGAGATGTGGGGTCAATAAATCGAGGTTGATTTCGATAACTTGATCAAAATATTTTTCAGGTTCGGCATACACTTCGGCGTCACCTGTGAGGTGTTCTTTAACTGCATTGGCTAAATCGGCAACATCAGCTCTTCCGGTACCTCGCAAATAACGTTCGATACTTTCATCATAACCAAAAGTTGAAGTTGTTGCGCCTACTTCGGCACCCATATTACAAATGGTACCTTTTCCGGTAGCCGACAAACTTATCGCTCCTTTTCCAAAATATTCAATGATGGCACCGGTTCCTCCTTTAACGGTAAGCATTCCGGCAACTTTTAAAATCACATCTTTGGGTGAAGTCCAGCCATTGAGTTTGCCGCTGAGTTTCACTCCAATTAATTTGGGCATTTTCAATTCCCAAGCCATTCCTGCCATGACATCTACAGCATCGGCACCACCTACTCCTATGGCAATCATTCCCAATCCACCGGCATTGACCGTATGAGAATCGGTTCCAATCATCATACCTCCTGGGAATGCATAATTCTCCAATACCACTTGGTGGATGATACCGGCACCGGGTTTCCAAAATCCGATTCCGTATTTAGACGAAACCGATTCAAGGAAATTATAGACTTCGTTGTTTTTATTCAATGCATCTTGTAAATCCTTATCTGCACCCAAATGCGCTTGAATCAAATGGTCAAGATGTGCTGTAGAAGGTACTGCCACTTTCTTTTTGCCGGCTTGCATAAATTGCAACAAAGCCATTTGCGCTGTTGCGTCCTGCATCGCGACGCGATCGGGAGCAAAATCTACATAATCCTTGCCTCTTACAAATTCTTTCAAAGGCATTCCTGGATGTACGTGTGCATATAAGATCTTTTCGGCAAGTGTAAGCGGCTTATTGACTACTTTGCGAGCAGCCTCTATTTTACCGGGCCATTCGGCGTACACTTTTTTAATCATTTCTAAGTCGAAAGTCATATGATAGTTTAAAGTTTAAAGTTTATCGTTTAATGTTTTGGTTTCGAATTGTGCAAAAATAATAAAAATCATCAAAACAATGAATAAAACGCAACAATAATCGCATTTTGATATAAAATATCTAAGATTCTTAAAATATCAATGAAAATATTATTATATATTTGATTTTATCTATTGTCAATTAGTGTAATAATAAAAATGTAATGAATTAGCAAATTCAATTTACAAACTACAAATATCGTTTTTAGATGATTCAAAACCAATGTATCAATAACTTGTAATTAATCTTCAAATTTCCAATTGCTACCCTCTAATTTCTAATTTCTAATTTCTAATTTTATAAGTGTATCACCTCATCATAAGCCGCAGCTACCGCTTCCATAAAGGCTTCACTCATGGTGGGATGTGGGTGAACGGTTTTGAGGATTTCGTGACCAGTGACTTCCATTTTTCGAGCTAAAACCGCTTCGGCTATCATATCGGTTACGCCGCTTCCTATCATATGACAACCCAAAAGTTCGCCGTATTTGGCATCAAAAATCACTTTGACAAATCCGTCGGGTGTTCCTGCCGCTTTGGCTTTCCCTGATGCTGTGAAAGGAAATTTTCCAATTTTAATTTCCAAACCTTTTTCAACACATTGTTTTTCGGTCATGCCTACACTAGCTATTTCAGGTTGTGCATACGTACAAGCCGGAATATTGCCGTAATCAATGGGTTGTACATCCATTCCAGCCAAGTGTTCCACACAGAGAATTCCTTCCGCCGACGCAACGTGAGCCAAGGCTTGCCCTGGAACCACATCACCTATGGCAAAATAGCCTTTGACATTGGTTTCATAAAAAGAATTGACCAAGATTTTATCTCTATCGGTCATGATGCCTACTTCTTCCAATCCGATATTTTCGATATTCGTTTTGATACCGACTGCCGACAATAAGACATCGGCTTCTAGGACTTCTTCTCCTTTCTTAGTTTTAACTACGGCTTTTACACCTGAACCCGAAGTGTCAACGGAAATGACTTCGCTTTCGGTCATCAATTTCATTTTAGCTTTTCGGAAAGATCGTGCCAATTGTGCCGATACATCAGCGTCTTCCAAAGGTACGATATCGGGAAAATATTCTACCAATGTGACTTCGGTACCCAAACTGTTGTAAAAAAAGGCAAATTCGGTACCGATGGCACCAGAACCTACTACAATCATGGATTTGGGTTGTTCTGTCAAAGTCATCGCTTGGCGATAACCGATGATTTTCTTACCATCTATAGGCATTGCCTGCAATTGACGCGCACGAGCACCGGTAGCAATAATGATATTTTTAGCTTGAAACGTATTTTTAATCCCTTCTTGCGAAGTGACTTCGATTTGATGATTGGGAAGTAGTTTTCCAAATCCTTGAATCACTTCGATATTGTTCTTTTTCATCAAAAAAGCGACACCTTTACTCATGGCATCGGCTACACCGCGACTGCGTTGTACGATGGCTTGAAAGTCGGCTTCGATAGCTTGTGCTTTCAATCCGTATTGATCGGCGTGTTTCAAATAATCGTAAACCTGAGCCGATTTCAGCAAGGCTTTGGTAGGAATACAGCCCCAATTGAGACAGATGCCACCCAAATTTTCCTTTTCTACAATACCTACTTTCATTCCCAATTGGGAAGCTCTTATAGCGGCTACATAGCCACCCGGACCACTGCCTAGTACTAATAAATCGTATGACATGATGATGATTTTAATATGGCACAAAGATACCAAATAATTATTCTGTTGAAACTAATTTTCGGCTTATGACAATAAGCACAATACCAATTCCCAAAAAAATAAGCGATGTTAAACCATGGTTTTCAGCTTTATAATCACAATTGATATAAGGGCAACACTTTAGGAATTTAACTGAAATTTTGTGTGTGTTGTCACTTTTAATAAAAACAGAATTTCCAATACGCTGTCCATTGCCCGAGTAAGTTTTTCCATTCACTTCAAATTCATAGCCAAAAACATAGGTGTATTGATTGCGAATGGTTTCGTTTCTTTCGCCATATTCTTGTCGATATGAAGTGATGTTGGCTTCCGTTTCTACTCCAAAAAAAGTCAATGATATGAGAAGCAATGCATAAATCGAAAACAATAAACCTACAATTCCTATGATGATTCTGCCCCAGTTTATTTTCATAAGTAAGGAATTTAGTATAAGGTATCAAATATAACAACAATTAACCATTTTTTACTTTTCATTTTGAATAAAAAAATAATTATTGTACATTTACAAAATATATTTATTTTCAATCTAAAATACTAACTTCAAATGTTAAAATAGAACCCTAATTTGTTTTAATAAAAATGAAGCGTATTCCTTTTATATCTCTGACTTTATTTCTTTTTATTTTTCTCTTAACATCAAATACTTATTCACAGGATATAGATTTTTATGATGATAATTGGACCTATTTACCGAGTGATATTGAAATTGAAAAAACAATAAATTCTACATATGCTTTAACTCGTGGATGTGTTTCTGGATCTTCACGTATTGATACAGATTTAGAAATATCAAAGTATATTAAATATCACAATAAAAAGTTAGCTGGACAATATGAACCTGGAGAGATTTCTTTTGTCGAAATATTTGTATATTATCCTCATATATTAGCCAATAATTTACAAAGATATCACCTTGTGCAATCCCATAAAACGGGAAAATTTATTTTTAAATACTCCTATTTTGACAGTTCTAACAAATCACTTTCAGAAGTATACAATGAAACTTATAATTATTATAAAAATTCTGAAGATTTTGCCATAGGTTTTGCTCCTGCATTAGGTAATACAAAAACAGAATCAAATGCAGAATCAAATGCAACCGGAACCGACATAGATGGAATAGTACCCATTGATGATTCGGAAGATTCCAACATCCCTTGGGAAGTAATAATCGGTGGTGCAATAAGCGGTGGTGCAATTTTAGCCATTAGAAAAAAACTCAAAGCCAATAAAAACAAAGCTTCCAAAACTAAAACCAACGAAAAAAAAGAAGAAGTAGAAGAAGATGAAGCTGGCTACATTTTACAGTTGAGTGCCGGAAAATTTGACCTAATTTTAGGGGAACCTCAGTTTTTGGAAATCAGAGTTATCAAAGTAACCGAAACTTCGCAAAAAAGTATGCAAGCTGCTATCCAAATTCAAAATTCCGAAACTTCGCTTAACATACAACCCGACAACGGTACAACACCATTGACATGCCAATTACTACTCCAAAAACCTCCCCAAAACCAGAATTTTAATATCACCGTAACAGCCCAAGCCGACGGACACCAATTCCAAAAACAAGTGCAAATCAACACCACAGGTGAAAATAATTTGGTGATAGAAACGGCTGACAACAAAAAATCACTACGCCCCGATACGTTTCAAGTCTTAACTTGCTTTGCTAAAATTACCGATGAAAAAGGAAATGCCATTTCCGATTTGACCAACAAAATCAAATTTGAACCCAAAAGTGATTGGATTGATTTGTCCCAACCCGATTTTGTGGATGACAGTGCCTTGATATACATCGGTTGCAGCAGTCCCAATCCCAATCAAAATCTGACACCTCCGAAATCAGTTGTTGTTTCAATTTTTATGGATGATTTAGCCGAAGGAGAAGAACCTTTACAACAAAACTTGGAGATAGCTCTGGTAGATTGCCAATTGGAAACCCAAGTAGAAGATGTCACTTTTCCCGAAACCGACGAAGAAAGTGAGGTCTCCTTTTGGGCTCGTATTGAAAATGCAGGAGAAGAAATCGGTTGGCACTTTGAAGGTGAATACCGCAACGGAATTGACCCTACTGATCCTTTGACCGAAATTTCCATTGCCAAAAAAACAGAAACCGAAGCGAATTTTACGCTTAGAGGTCCCATTATCAAATTGGGTGAATCGGAGAACCAAATCAGTAAAACATTGGTCATTTCCGCTTGGCAAGGCGATGAAAAACCTCTAGAACGCCACCTTACTGTGATGGTATCGAGGGAAGGTTTGTTTATCAAACACGGCGTCAATAAAAACAATGAGATCAATTTCACTGCCGACAAAGCTTATGAAGAAAATCTCGAATTTGCTTTGAATGTATATGATGAAAAAACCAATCAAATCGTTGTTGATTCACAAGCCCTAAAACATCTCGATTTTGAATTTTTAAGCGAAGAAAAAGAAATTCAAAACTTGGTGAGTGTCTTGCTCCCAAGCATTGAATTTATAGATTTGATTGGGAATATTCCCTATGGTAAATATAAATTCTCAACCCAAGCTGAGGTACCGGGAATGGGTGAAATTCACACTTTAAAATTTAAGGTAAAAGCACCGGTTCAAAATGTAAAAGACATCGAATTATTCGAGAAAATAATCAGTATCAATGTCAAATCTTATGGTATTGGTAGCGAATTTCCCGATTGGGTCAAGGCTTATGAAGAATGTCAATACATATTAAACAATTACGTTCCCAAAGGCATTCCTTACAATAAGTTGTCCGACTTGTTGGAAATGCGTAAAATGACCTTGGGAGCCGAAGGTTTGAAAGAATTGCGTAACCGCATGTGGAAAGTGGCTTCCGAATTGATTTTAGCCGAAGGTGCCGAAGGATATAAATCCGAAGAACGTTGGGCAAATGCTATAACAACTACTTTGGAATGGACAGAATGGGCAGGCGACATTGCCTTTAGCGCTCTTATGGCTTATTTCACCGGTGGATTGGGTGGTACGGCTGCCGGGATGGCTAAAGGCGGGATGATAGATGCCTTAAAATTATACATCTACGAACCCGATAAAACGTTGGATGATTTTTGGAAAATGCAAACCGACAAATTTGTTCCGATGTTGATGAACATGGCAAAAGGTCGTTTGCTATCGATTGAAAATATCGAATTATTGGTAAAAGACAACAAACCATTAGCTTGGACCATCTTTGTAAGTACCGAATTTTTATATCAACTCTACCAAACCAAATCGGTATATGAAGCCGGTAAATTGACCGCACAAGCGATGACTGAAGAAGTGATGGTTCAAAAATTAACTAAAAAATTGCATCAAGAAGCGATGAACCGTAAAATCGGTTATAAAAGTCCAAATGAAGTCTTTGACGACTTGATGAAAAACACCAAACAAGTCAATGGAGAAACCGTATTGGATCAAAAAAAGCTCTTGGAACTCATGCGAGATCCAGAATCCATCAGAACTATTAAAAATCATGGTTCTCCTGAAGTTAAAAAGATATTTGAATCGGCGCGAAATAAAATTTACAAGCAACACGATGCCAAATTGAAAGATTTTATCAAACAGAAATACGGCATTCCCGAATCGGATCTCATCATAGACGATTTCCGTACACCAGGTGCCGATTCAAATAATGTCAATACTGATCGAGATTACCGTGTGCTTCGGAAGGTAACCAAATCGGACGGTAGCACCCAATATATTGAATTGCAAAGACCCAATTGGGTAGAACAATCCTATGAGATCTTTGGAGAAGTGACTGGAAAACCAAAAGAATTGAGTGCCACAGAATGGGCAACAAAACACCAACAACGTGGTACTGATAAATTTGATGCTGAAGCGAGTTCCGATTATTCCGATCACACTTACAATCCCAAAACCGGGGAAATAGAAGTTTTGGATTCCAATATCAAAAAAGTTAAAAACGGAGAAGGACGTTTAATCAGTGCCGAAGAAATGGGTGATATGTATAAAAATAAGGTTGAAAATGCCGTCAAAAATGGAACAATACCCGAAGCCTATGCACAACTGCAAAAATCCATACACACCTTGGAAGAAGTGCGCAGTGGTTATGGCAAACAAAATTTGGAACTACCCGAAATGGATGCCAAATTAAAAACAGCCTTGGCTTACGCCAAAAACATCAAAACGGATGTAGCTGGAGCTTTGGACCCACAAAATGTCAAAAATATGGAAAGTCAGATTAAGCAAATGACCGGATACGATTTGAATAAGATGACTCAAGATATTGAAAAGAGTTTCAAAGATTTAAAGCAATACGATAAAGGTGTTCCAAAATAAACTATAAACCTATTTATTATGCCCAATTGCAAACTTTGTGGTCTAACTTTAATGCCTAACGATAAATTTTGTACTTCTTGCGGAACTAAAGTTTCTGATACATCACACTTAAAACACAAAAACGTATACACTCAAAAAATGTACAAAAATGTGGTGCAATCTTTGGAAAAACAAGGCAAATCCTATGTGGAAAAACAAATTAAAAATCACATAGCTAAAGTTTTGCCTAAAGCGGGAAATTTCAGTGAGTCCACCCAACAAATCAGCGAGGTTTTCAAACCGACAAATACGCACAAACCCACTCAAAACAACAATGCCGTTTCACAAGGCGGTGTAGATATTTGGACATGGGTTTATGTCGGAATCAATGCTTTCATGCTATATTTGGGTTATAGAAACGATGAAGTTATTGGGGTCATGTTATTTAGTATCGTCATTTTATTGTTTGTATTCTTAAGAATAAGCAAACCCAAGCCTTACAATTGGTTGGTCAAAATTTTACTCATTTTACAAGGTTTGCTTTTATTGGCATTTGCTTTGGAAAAAATTGAACGTCCCAATATCATGGTATTGTTGATGCTATTCATGTTTGCTATCAATTTAAGGTTAATTTTTAAGGGAAATAAATCATAAATTTACTATTTTTCATGTCATACTCCAATAAAATTTCTGACCCAAGATTTGATAAATACATCAAAAATACCCGAGACTATCGTTACCAATTTGGTTTTATTTTAGCTATTGTCTCGGTTGTTGGGTTTTATTTATACGGCGAATTTAGTGATGAAATGGATAATCCCGAAGCTTTATACATAGGTCTTTCAATTGGTGCTATGTTTTTTTTAATCGGTTTGTATGCTGCTTTTTCGGGAAAGAAAAATCTACCCACTTGGGATGGAGAAGTAATAGGAAAAGAAATACTTAAAAAGAATGGGAGGACCTATTTTGTAGTCTATATTGAAGGGCAAAACAACCAAAAACATGAAATCAATACGGAAAATGATGCAACTTTATATGAATATTTCAAAATTGGAGAAAAAGTGAGGTATCATGGAAAATTAAAATCTATCGAGAAATTTGATAAATCAAAAGATGATATCATTTTCTGTAATGCCTGTAGTTTTTTATGTGAAATAGAAGAAGTAGAATGTAAAAATTGTGGTTGTCCAATATTAAAATGAGTCAAATGAACAAGATATTATTTCTTTCAGCATTAATTTGCAGTATAAATCTTTTTTCTCAGAACTATCAAATTTCACATAATGGCACAATAACCGATAATTGGATATATGACCCAAGGTCAAACGAGTCAGTTTACAATATCTATTATACGGGTACTTCAGGTGTAGAGGGATCTGATGAAGATAAATACACACAACTTTTTATTAATTGGATGTCAAATGACGGTGGAGTTTCATTAGTTGCTCGAAGCAATGATGTCAATAGTTTTTTTTCAGATTATATAGTTGAATATGAATACAATGAATATTTTTCTGCTGTCCAAGCAAAGGGTTCAGTTATAAGTAGGGAAGATTTTTATTTATCCAAATACGGTAAAAATGGTTTAGCAAATTCTATGAATGAAACCAATTTCAACGGATATAGAACTATTTTTTATACAAAATCGGAGGAATCTGATATGGATATAACGTCAAAATATTATAAATTTTTTGTTTTCATTGATGGTGATAACGGGGTTTCTATAGACGGTGGTTTGAAATATTTGAAAGATAAAAGCACTCAATCTATGGAAACTTATGAAAATTTGATGTTCCAACATATTAAAGAATTACAATTCTCTTCAAACGGTACAAACACTTCAGGTTCAACAAGCACAACCAGTGTCACCACTGCTCCCGATTCTGACGATGATGAAACGCCATGGACTGTAATTATCGGTGGAATATCTGCAGCAGCAGTGGCGGCGATTATTAGAAAAATCTTGAAAAAAAATGCTACCAAACAACAACAAAACAAAAAGGATGATAAAAAAGATGAAGAAGAAGCACACTATATTTTGCAACTCAATAAAGAATCAATTAAATTGACACTTAACCAACCTGAAACACTTCAAATTCAAGTATGGAAAGTTACCATCAAAGGAAAAGCACCTGTTCAAGCCCAAATCAATATTCAAAATCCTGAGAAAAATCTCACAATCAATTCTCAAACGATTGGCAATGGGCTAACTGCCCAATTGTTGTTAGAAAAACAACCTTCTCAAACACAATTCAATTTGATAATACAAGCCACTGCCGAAGGAAACTCCATTCAAAAACAAGTGGAAATTTTGGCTGACGGTAAAATGCAAATTGTCATACAAACACAACCCGACAATCGCAAAACTTTACGACCCGACACCAATAAAGTATTAACATGCTCTGCTGAAGTTGTCGATGAAACAGGTAAATCAGTTCCCGAATTGACAAAAAAAATTCAATTCAAACCTCAAAGCGATTGGATTGATCTTTCTGATCCTGTGATGGATAAAAACCTAATTGTCATCAATGTGGCTGCATCCAATCCGGATCAAGTGCATGTAAATTCACATATTCCAAAAAGTGTAACTTTGACTTTGTTGATGGATGATGTAAAAGATGACGAAGAACCTTTGAAAACGGATTTGACCATCGAACTCTTGGATTGCAAACTCGATACGGATGTTTCACAATGTTCATTTCCGGTAACTGACAATCAAACCGAAGTCACTATCAATGCATTTATTGAAAATGCACCGGGCGACGAACCTTGGACTTTCGAAGCAGAGTATAAATATGCTAATGAAAGTGTTGAACCATTAACGAATATCAGCATCAGTAAAAAATCGGATACCGAAGCTACTATTACCTTAACAGGTCCTATTGAAAAACCCGAAACCAATGAAACTTATCTAAGTAAAACATTGGTTATTGCTGCCTATCAAGGCAATGAAAAACCATTGGAACGCCATATCAATGTGATGGTGACACAAGTTGGACTTTTCATCAAACACGGTGTGGATAGTGGTAATCAAATTTCTTATTTGGCTCAAGGTGAATTTGAACGCAATTTGGAATTTGTGCTCTATAAATTTAACGAAAAAACAAAAGAAATCGTCGTGGACAAAGAAGGTTTAAAGCAATTGAAATTCACCCTAAAAGATGAGGAACAAGATATCGTTAATTTTGAAAGTGTATTGTCTGTTTCCTACGAATATATTGACTTGACAGGAAATATCCCTTACGGTCGCTATCAAATGAAAAGCACTGAACAAATCCCCGGTTTTGGAGATGTTTTTACGTTGACTTATTTGGTGGAAGCACCTTGCAGTGGTGATGAAAATCCGGAACAATTTCAATTGGAACTCCAACTCAAGGTCAAAACCTATGGAATAGGAAGTGAATTTCCGGATTGGGTGGAAGCCTATAACAATTGCAAAAAAATTATCTTCAATCATGTTCCCAATGGTGAAATCCAGTCAAAATTATATGAACTTTTAGAAGCCCGAAAATACACATTGGGCGCCGAAGGTTTGAATGAAATGCGTAAACGTATTTGGAAAATTGCCTACAATCTCATTTTAGCTGAAGGTGCCGAAGGTTATAAGGCGGAAGAAAAATGGGCCAATGCTATAACTACTACTTTAGAATGGACGGAATGGGCTGGAGATTTGGCTTTCAATGCATTGGCGGCTTATTATATGAAAGGCAATCCCTTGGGAAGTGTGGGATTGAGCATGACTAAATCCACCATGATTGAAGCACTCAATTATTACATTTACGAAAATGGAACAGTGGAAGGATTTATGGATTTGCAATACCAAAAAATTCTACCATTGCTCATTAATGTTGCCAAAGGTCGTTTGATCAGTGTCGAAAATATAGAAATGGTGGTCAAGAAAAATAAACCGCTTGCCATTGCCATTTTTGTGAGTTGTGAATTTGTTTTCAATCTCTATCAAACCAAATCAGTAGTCGAGGCAGCCAAATTGACCGCAGCGCAATTACGAGATGAATTCATTATCCAAAAACTGACTTTACATTTGCATAAAAATCAGTTGAAATACAACATTAAAATGACTACTGTCGATGAATCGCTCAAAGATGTAATGGATGCTGTAAAAACCAAAGATGGCAAACAATACATCGATTTGGAGAAAGTAGTGGAAATCATGCGTGATCCGGCGCAAGTTCGCACTTTGAAAAATCATGCACCTGATTGGTTAAAAAAAGTGTTTGATGATTCCCGAAATGAAATTTATAAAAAACACGACGCCGATTTGAAAAAACATCTTTCCGATACGTATAAATTGGATCCTGATGACATTAAAATTGACGACTTTAGAACACCAGGAACGGAAGGTTCGTTTAACCTCAATACCGATCGTGATTATCGCGTGTTGCGAAAAGTGAAAACAAGTGATGGCCAGGAAATTTGGGTTGAATTACAGCGTGATAATTGGATTGACAAATCCTATGAAATTTTTGGCGAACACACCAAAAAACCTTACGGAATGTCGGATAAAGAATGGGCTGAAAAACATCTCCAAAGAGCCACCGATAGATTTGATGCCGAAGCTGGAAAAGACTATTCCGACCATATTTTCAATTCGGATACAGGTGAAATAATCAAGGGAGAACCTAATATCGTGAAAGTCAAACACGGTGAAGGAACACTTTACGATGCAGAAGGTATTGGAAAAATGTATCAGAATAAAGTTAATAATGCATTGGAACCTGGCACTATTCCGGAAGCCTATGCTCAAGCCCAAAAAGCAGTAGATTCTTTGGATAAAGTGAAGAAGAGTTATATCGGTCAAGATCTTCCGGTCTCAGAAACACCGACTAATCTAAAAGAAGCCATGGAGGTCATCAAAAGTGCCAAAACAGATGCCAATGCTTCACCAGAATCTATTGAAAACCTCAATAATAAACTCAAAAATTTAGGGTATAAAGATGTTGGAGAAGTTGCTAAAGACATTGCCAACGAATTTAAAAATCTAAAACAATTTGATAATAAAAGCCAAGTTTACAAAATATCACAATAAAACCTAGCATTATGCAATACTGTTCGCAATGTGGTACCGCTATCTCCACACAAGCTCAATTTTGTCCTTCCTGCGGATGGGAGGTTACTCTTAAATCCAAATTGGAATCCATGGTAGAAGAAAAAATACCTAAAATGGAAAAAGGTGTTACCAAATCATTGGAAGACAAAGCCCAACAATACGTCGAAAATCAAGTTCGCAAAAGTATCGACCATATCATCTCCAAACCAGTTCAAGAGTTGGAAGAAGCCATAGAAAGTCCACCTTATAAAGAACCGATTCCTTCAAATACAATTACTGAAAACAAACCATTTATCCAAAATGAAACCAACACTGATAGTAAGGTGCATAAAATCATATGGATATATGCCGGTTTACAGATACTTTTAGGCTATTTGGGACATCAAACCCCTGAAGTTTTGTTGATTTCTTTAGTATCTATTTTTGTAGTAATTGTTGTATGGATGCAAAAAAATACACCCAAACCATTCAACTGGATTGTGAAATCTTTGTTGGTATTTCAAATGTTGATATACATACTTTTGGTCATGAGATGGTATGATTTTTTGTTTCAAAGCAGGCTAGCTATCCTCATCATCATCTTATTTTTCGTAAACTTTATTCTTTTATTTAAAGGAAATAAAAATTAAAAACCACCCATATATGTTACCTATTATAGAAAACAAACAAAGTAAAATTTCCAATAATTCATGGATTGTAGCCATTATATTCTTCATCTTGATGGTTTTACCATTTTATGAAGGCAACTTCGTCAGTGACATTTGGGCAGTTGCTTTTTTAAGTTTATTTTTTGGCTTATCATCCGTTGTTGTAGCCATCATGTATAAAATTAGATCCAATAAATTTAAAAAACTGCTTTCCGGAGAAAAAACCTTGGCACATTGGACGCTATCAGAAGCAGATAAAATCAAATATGTTAATTACCAATTTGAAAATCGGAAAAAGAAAAACAAATTCAATTTTATGCTCATTTCCATTTTCATGGTGGTCATTTTTGGATTTATTATCTTGATGATGGACGATGATGATAGAATGGTTATGGTCTACATGTTATTGGGTTATTTAGCTTTGTTTGGTTCATTTGCCTATTTTACGCCTTTTTATTTTAAAAACAAAAACACAAACGGCGATGGTCATATTCTCATCGGAAAGAATTTTGCTTATATCAATGGATACTTTCACAATTGGGATTTCTTGTTGTCGGGAATTGAACAAGTTGAAATCATACATGAACCCTTTTACGGATTGCACTTAGTGTATTATTACACAACTCGTTCTCTCAGAAATACGGAAGAAATTGACATTCCGGCTCCACTGGATTATGATTTAAAACCCTTAGTCGAACAATTGATTTAAAATTAAAAAAAATTCATAGTAAATAATTCAAAAAAGTCTCACAACTTTATATCTTTGCACACACATTAACATTAACATTAAAAACCTAAAAAAACATGGGACTAAAAGATTTTTTTAACAGATTGACCGGTAAAGCAAAAGTAATTGCTGACCAAGCTGAAGATTTTGCAGAAAAAGTAGCTGACAAAGCTGAAGTATTAGCTGATAAAGTAGCCGATAAAGCAGAAGATGCATATGTAGCTGCTAAAGCCAAAGTAACCGAAGTAGCCGACAAAGTAGAAGAAAAATACGGTGATACTGCCAAAGAATGGGTAGAAAAAGGTAAAGATTTTGCCGAAAAAGTAGCCGACAAAGTAGAAGATGCTTACGAAGCTGCCAAAGACAAAGTAGAAGACTTGGTTGACGGTAAAAAAGATGATGTAGCTAAAACTGCTGAAACAGTAGAAAAAGCCGCTACCGAAACCGTTGAAAAAGCTGCAGATACTGTAGCCGACACTGCTGAAAAAGTAGCCGACAAAGCCGCTGACGCTGCCGAAGAAGTAAAATAATCTTCACAAAATACAAAAAAAAGTCCTGTTTCCGATGCCTATCGAATCAGGACTTTTTTATTTTATAAAACTTTGGTATCGTAAAATTCTTTTGATTGCTTGTTAATCTTTCTGGATTTAAAGACAAGCTGTGCCTTATCTCTGCGATTACTGTTACTTCAAACTTCTAATTTCTAATTTAGGTCACTGAGCTTGTCGAAGTGCTAATTTCAAACTTAGTCTACATTCTTTCCGGAACCTGTATACCCAACAAACCAAAAGCTGCCCGAATGACATCTCCAACTTTCTTGGACAATTGTATTCTGAAAACCTTTTCTCCTTGGGTTTTAGCTGCCAATATGGATACACTTTGGTAGAAAGAATTGTAATCTTTAACCAAATCATAAGTGTAATTGGCAATGATAGCCGGACTGCGTTGGTCGGCTGCTACCTGAATTATTTCCGGAAATTGAGCCAATTGTTTGATTACTGCTATTTCTTTTTCATGGAGTTCACCTAGAATTTCTGCCGTGTAATCAAAATCTGCTTTTCGCAACAAAGATTGAATACGGGCATACGTATATTGAATAAACGGACCGGTATTGCCACTAAAATCGATACTTTCTTTGGGATCAAATAAAATTCGCTTTTTGGGATCAACTTTTAAGATAAAATACTTCAAAGCACCCATTCCAATGATGTGATACAAGGCTTCTTTTTCTGTGTCTGAATATCCTTCCAATTTCCCCAATTCCTTCGAAATCTCCCGAGCGGTATCGGTCATTTCTTTCATTAAATCATCGGCATCTACAACCGTTCCTTCTCTGGATTTCATTTTTCCTTCAGGCAAATCAACCATTCCATAGGATAGATGATAGAGATTTTCTGCCCATTCGTAACCTAATTTTTTCAAAATTAAAAACAAGACTTTGAAATG
>JADZFW010000078.1 GCA_020854235.1 Flavobacteriaceae bacterium | reverse complement strand
GTTACATGAGTTTTGGTTTTGCAATGGCACATAAAACCGATCCATTGGTTTCGGCTATTCAAGAAAAATTGGGTCCCGAATATGTTAAAAATTTAGGATTAAATATTGACCCACAAACCAGTTTGATTAAAACATATCCCGCTGATGATGCTCTGGCAATTTCCCAAAGTATCAGTTACATCGAAAAAATGAAACCTATTCCATCGTTTATTGGTAGCAATTCTTGGGTGGTTGGTCCTGAAAAAACCCAAAACAAAAAAGTAATATTTGAAAATGATCCCCATATTGGATTTTCTCAACCGGGTACTTGGTTTGAAGCCCATATCAAAACACCTCAAATGGAAAGTTACGGCTTCTATCTGGCTTTGACTCCTTATCCATTATTGGCTCATAATCGTCAATTGGCCTATGGCCTGACCATGTTTGAAAATGATGATATTGACTTATATGTCGAAAAAATAAATCCTGCCAATAAAGAGGAATATATCTATGGAAATACATTTAAAAAATTTGAAACCCGTACCTATACCATAGCTGTCAAAGACGCCGATTCGGTTCGTTTTACAGTAAAGGATACACATCGTGGTCCTGTAATCAATCCCGTGGTACCCGAGGTCAAAACAAAACAACCCGTAACCATGTATTGGGTATATTTACACAGACCAAACCGGTTACTAGAATTGGTTTACGGTATGTCCAGAGCGAAAAACTTGGATGAATTCAAGCAATATCCGCCACTTCTCCACGCGCCAGGTCTCAATATCATGTATGGTGACGCTGATAATAATGTAGCTTGGTGGGCTTCGGGACATTTGTATAAAAGAGCCAATAATGCACCTACCAAAATGCTGTTGGATGGCAGTAATCCTGAAAATGATTCCATCCAGTACCTTCCATTTTCAGAAAATCCACAAGCCATAAATCCAGCTTGGCATTATGTGTATTCATGTAACAATCAACCCGATTCCTTATTGAGTAAACGTTACGTTCCCGGTTATTATTTGCCTCAAGATAGAGCCAAAAGAGTTGTACAGTTGTTGGAAACCAAAAACAATTGGACCCAAACAGACATGGAACAAATGGCCAATGATGTGACTTCTTCTGTTTATAGTGATTTGAATCAAATGCTGTTGACGCAAATCAACAAAGCAACTTTTACCGATTTGGAAAGAAATGCCTATAAAAAATTGGTGATTTGGAATGGTCAAGCTACACAAGACCAAATAGGCATAACCATTTTCAACCAATTTACCTACGAGTATTACAAAGCCATGCTCGAAGATGAATTGGGCCCCGAAATATTCATGCAATTACTGAATACGCATATGGGCAAACGTCTATTTGAACCTATGATGCGCGGTAAATATGACATTTGGACAGATAATATCAAAACTCCAGCTCAAAAAGAAACACAGGCTGATATTCAATTCAAAGCTTTTAAGAATGCTGTTGCCAAATTGGAAAAAAAATTGGGCTCTGATGTCAATCAATGGAATTGGGGCAAAGTGCATACAGTAGAACACAAACATCCATTTGGCGAAATTAAATTATTGCGTTCCTATTTCAACGTGGGACCTTTCCCTACTGATGGAACCAATGAGGTTTTAAACAATCAAATATTTGATTTTACCGATGTTGCT
Source organism: Flavobacteriaceae bacterium (assembly GCA_020854235.1). Classification (GTDB taxonomy): domain Bacteria; phylum Bacteroidota; class Bacteroidia; order Flavobacteriales; family Flavobacteriaceae. The sequence goes on along the minus strand of JADZFW010000078.1, from coordinate 2,360 downwards.
GAAATGAATGTCAAAGGCGGACCCTCAACTAGAAGAATAATTGATTTCTCAAATGTAGAAGGCGCTAGAGCAATTCTTCCGACTGGAAATTCAGGAAACTTTTTAAGCAAACATTATAAAGACCAAGCCCAATTATACCTGAAAGGTCAATACATTCCCATGCTCATCAATGAAACAAATATTAAGAAATCTAAAACGAAGTTTGTTCTTAAACCTTAATTATTAGTTGATTACAGCTCAAATTTAATTCTTTCAATTGATTGTACCTCATATCCTAAATATGAAAAAACTGTTTTATATTTTGGTTTTTCTATCCTTTCAAACCATATCATCCCAAAGTGCCTTTGAAAGTAGCAAAACCATATCCGAACATTTAAAAAAGAACAAAATCGAATTGGTTTTGCAACATAGAAATTTAATGTGGACTGATGCAGAAAACACCTATTACTACTGGCAAAAACTTGAAAATTTCTCAGTTTTCCTCAACGATCCTTTCAATCCCAATTTACAACCTATTGATGTTTCTGAAATTCTGCACATTTTACAAAGTGCCGAACCCATCGTAATGGGTGAATACCAACCCACTAAATCAGGTGGCAAATACGAATTGGAAGAAATAGAAAAATTTCTCGAATCGGTTGAAAACATTGAAGCCCAATCCAAATCAACTTCGCTCACAGGTGGTGTTTCATTTACTACCCGACTGATAGACGGAACTTCCAAGTTTTTGGTCAATCGAACCAAAAGGGAATTGAGTATTTCATTTTATGAACAGTTTTATCACAAATTGAATGAACCCTTGTATTACAAACTTGCGCAAGACAGTGTGCAAGTGTATTTGAAAGATGTTTTACCCAATGCCTATATGTTGTTTGATTCCAAAAGGGTATTTGAAACTCCATCCTTCGGGCAAACATGGACTACCGCTTTTCAAAATGATTTGATACAATTGCCTTTTTCACTTTTGGAAGTTTTTCAAAAAGATGAAACTTTTGCCCAAAACGATTTGGGGCGATATGCCCTGATGCTGTATAAAGGACTACAAAAAATTGAAAATGGCAATCATCCTATCGAAATTATTGAAAACTTAGCTGCCGATTTCAATCAAACGACTCAATTTGAAACCGACGCACACTTGGGATTGTTGAATCTCATTTCCCGTAATTGTACAACGGTAGATGAAACGAGTCGCAAATGGGTTAATTTGGTTGAATTCAGCAAACTCAATAAAGAGGAAAAAAAATATTTTACCGGTTTGATCTACCAACAAGGAATACAAGAAGGCCTTTTCAAAGGAACCTCTACCTCCAAAATACCATTGAATGTAAACATCACCGACGACAATTATCTACAATTGTATCAAGGAATCAAAGAAATTCAGCAAGAATTGATACATATCTCCGACCTTTTGGAGATAGAACAAGTCAAAAAAGAAACCATAACAGATTATACCGCCTATACAGGTTTGTTTGTAAACGCAGTTCAATTGACTTACCAAACAATGTTGCAAGTCAAACAATCCAATTACTATCAATCCGATTATTACGCACATTACATTCCCGTTTCAAAAGACATCGTTAGTTTTTATGAAAGTATTGACCAATCCAATTACGGAGGTTGTCTACTTTCAACCCTCAATTTCTTAGATCATTTATCACATCAAAGTGACAATAAAAGGTTTATCCAAGATGTAACTTACTATGGCAATTTTTTGGTTGATGTCGTCTTTGCTTCTACACATGAAGATGTGGACATGGAAAGTATCATCAGTAAATACGCCTTACCGGTTACCTCCTACCGTATCAAGCATATGTATAGCAGGAGTATTGACATCAGTGCCTATCCGGGATTGTATGCGGGATACGAATTTTCGGCAAGTAAAAGTCCTAATTTTGGCGTAACGGCACCTTTGGGATTTGCCTTTTCTTGGAGTAAAAAAAATAAAGATGAAACCTATAGTCCATCGCACAGTCTCTTTATATCTGCTTTGGATTTAGGAGCCCCATTCAGTTATCGTTTTGTAAATGATTCTGCTGAAGGTTTACCGGAAAATATCACTTGGGAACAAATTTTTTCACCAGGTATTTTTTATGTGTACGGATTTAAAAACTCTCCCTTGGCACTGTCAACCGGAGTACATTATACACCACTACTTCGCAAAATTGAGACTCAAAACATACTCGATGATGAAAATGTACTGCGAATCAGTATGGCATTGACAGTAGACATTCCTATTTTCAACTTGTATAAGAAGAAGTAATATCTACCTTAAAATGTTTTCGAAATAATTATGTTTTAAAAAAACCACAAAAAGGGTTAGAGAAAAAAAGAAAATTGATATTGTAGCAATTGTTAGTCAC
>JADZFW010000077.1 GCA_020854235.1 Flavobacteriaceae bacterium | reverse complement strand
TTTGCGGAGAGAGAGGGATTCGAACCCCCGGAGGCTCTCACCTCAATAGTTTTCAAGACTACCGCAATCGACCACTCTGCCATCTCTCCTAGTAGAACTTAGCACTTCGACAAGCTCAGTGTCCAGAAAGTATAAGTGTTCTTTCTTTCTAAAGTTCGGTCTTTGTTTTAGAGTTGGCAAATATATAATCATTTATCGTATTAGGAAAATTTTTTTGAAAAAAGTTATACTATTTTTGCAAGACTTATGCCTCTATGCATTTGTCGAAACGTGTCGTCAGAATATATACATTATGCTTATCTCATCCTCATCGGATTTGTAGCCGGAATTATCAATACTTTGGCGGGTGGTGGTTCGGTGTTGACGCTGCCACTTCTCATTTTTATGGGGCTTCCTCCGGCATTGGCCAATGGAACCAATAGAATCGGGGTTTTTATTCAAACAGTCGTTGGGGTTTTCGGATTTAAATCCAAAGGCGTCGATGTGATGCCTCATGGTTTGTACTGGGGGCTTTCGGCTACTATAGGTTCTGTCATTGGAGCCTTTTGGGCTGTGGATATCAAGGGCGAAACTTTTAATACCATTTTGGGATTTGTCCTGCTCCTCGTGGTTTCGTTTACGGTTCTCAATCCCAAGACTCAAACCCATTTGACCGAAAGAATGAACGGTAAGTATTTTTGGTGGAGTATGTTGGCTTTCTTTTTTATCGGGATTTTTGGCGGATTTATACAAGCAGGTGCCGGTTACTTTATTCTATTGGCTTTGACCCAAATCAACCAAATCAAATTGGTTAAAAGTAATGCGCTCAAATCCATGATTGTGTCGGTGTATACCTTGGCGGCTCTGCTGGTTTTTATCTATCACGATCAGGTGCATTGGGTGTACGGTTTGATTTTGGCTTTCGGTCAAGCAGCCGGTGCTTGGGTAAGTAGTCGATGGTCTGCGCATAAAGAGGATCAGGTTTTGCGAATTTTACTCTTTATTATAGCCGTAGGCATGGCGATTAAGTTGTGGTTTTTCTAATGGGTATTTTCCTGCCTTGATTTTCAAATATTTTTTGTAACAATTTGGCAGGTTTGATTACTTATACTCGTCTTTCATTTGACCTATATACAATACCTTTTTTATATGTCGCGTGAAAGCCTTGCTATCTTTTAGAATCGGTATTCATTTATTTTATGATACTTTCTAATCTTAAATTTTTTGTATGAATCGCTTCAAAATTTTGTTTTTAAGTCTGGTCGTGGCTTTAGCCCTTGCGAGTTGTCATCGTGAATCTCCCCAAGTCGCTTTTAACGATCCATTGTTAACCAACAGAGACACCACGGTAAACCCTGCAGATGATTTTTTCAGATTTGCCAATGGCGGTTGGTTTAAGAACCATCCCATTCCCGACAGTGAAAGAAGCAATGGCATCTTCAGGACCATTCAGGATACCATTAATGCTCAAATCAAAGATATATGCGTTAAATCTGCTGCTGACAATCAAGCCCAGAAAGGCAGTAACGTCCAAAAAATCGGGGCGTTTTATGCTTCGGGTATGGATACGATTCAGATAGAAAAAAATGGGATAACACCACTTAAAGCAGAATTTGCCCGTATCGAAGCTATCAAAGATATTCCATCCTTGCTGCAAAATATTGCTTATTTGCAACGTATAGGGGTCGATCAAACTTTTTCTTTTTACATTGGTCAAGACGATAAAAACAGTTCGAAATACGCTCTGTTTTTCGGACAAGGGGGTTTGGGAATGGAAAATAGAGATTATTATTTCAATACCGATCCTGAAACAGTTGAAATCAGAAAAGAATACGTAAAACACTTGCAAGCTATGATGCAATTGATTGGGGAAGATAGTATAAGTGCTCATAAACAAGCTGCGACCATTATGAAGATGGAGACAGAAATGGCAAAATCTTCTCGCAAATTGGAAGCATTGAGAGATCCCATAAAAAATTATAATAAAATGAGTTTGCAGCAATTTGAAGCTTCCACACCCAAGATTGCTTGGAATCAAGTATTGGCTGAATTTGGAATTTCAAAAGCTGATTCGGTAATTGTAGGTCAGCCGGAGTTTTTTAAATCGCTCCATCAAATGCTTCAAACCTATTCCTTGAATGATTGGAAGACTTATTTGAAATGGCATACTGTAAATACCTATGCCGAATATTTGAATCAAGACATTGCATCTCAAAATTTCAAATTCTATTCAACGGTTATGAGTGGCGTGAAAGTTCAAAAACCGAGATGGAAGCGCATTGTGGAAGATACCAATAGCCGATTGGGTGAATTGATCGGTCAAATCTACGTGGATCAATATTTACCCAAAGGTTCCAAAGAAAAACTTTTGGAAATAGGCAATAACGTCAAAGCGGTTTATGCAGAACGACTCAAAAATTTGGATTGGATGAGTGATTCTACTAAAACAAAAGCGTTACACAAATTGAGTAAAATTGTGATGAAAGTAGGTTATCCCGATGATTGGAAGGATATGAGTAAACTCGACATCACTAGAAATTCTTATTATGAGAATGTTAAAGCTACCAATATATGGTGGTTTCAATACAATATTTCAAAATATGGAAAACCTGTAGATCGCAACGAATGGAGTATGTATCCGCAAACATATAACGCCTACTACAACCCCAGTAACAATGAAATCGTGGTTCCGGCTTGTAATATTTTAGTTCCCGGATTTGAAGGTCGTATGCCGGATGATGCCATTTTATATGGAATCATCGGTGGTTCTACTTTTGGACATGAAATCACACACGGATTTGATGATCAAGGCAGTCAATACGACGAACTGGGCAATCTCAATAATTGGTGGACAGCATCGGATTTGACCCAATTCAGAATGAAAACCAAATTGATCGTGGATCAGTACAATCTATTTGAACCCCTCAAAGGAAAGTTTGTCAATGGAGATGCCACACAAGGAGAAAACATCGCCGATCTAGGTGGGGTCATCATGGGATTGGAAGCTTTTAAGAAAACGGCTCAATTCAAAAATAAAACCATCATCAGCGGGATGACTCCCGAACAAAGATATTTCAATGCTTATGCCTATGCTTGGATGGTTCAAATCAAACCGGAGTCACTGGCGCAACAAATGATGGTTGATGTCCATTCTCCTGCCGAATGTAGAATCAATGGCCCATTGGCTAATATTCCCGAGTTTTACGATGCTTTTAAAATCAAACCCGGTAGTAAAATGAGACAAGCCGATAGTTTGAGAGTTGAAATTTGGTAACTCGCTGGTAAACCTCTAAAATAAAAAATACAAGGATCTTTAGGCTACTAAAAATCCTTGTATTTTTTTTGTGGAAATGGTTTTAAAGTTCTATTCGGGACTTAAAAGAGGTACTAATTTCCATATTGATCCGGTTTTTCTCTCCATTTTTTTAGCAGTTCCAAACTTTGATTTTCGATATAGCCTTCGGAGATGGCTTCTTCAATCAAAACTTCATAATTGCTAAGGGTTTTCAAGGATACTTTTTCGGAAGTAAAAAGTTGTTCTGCCTTTTCAAAACCGTAGGAAAAGATGGCCAACATTCCTTGAATTTCAGCACCTGCTTCACGTAGGGCCAGTATGGCATTCATGCTACTCATGCCGGTACTGATTAAATCTTCAATGACCACCACTTTTTGACCGGGATTCAGTGCGCCTTCAATTTGGTTTTTTCTACCATGACTCTTCGGTTCGGGGCGCACATATACAAAGGGCAAACCCAAGGCATCGGCTACCAAAACACCTATTGCAATAGCCCCAGTGGCGACCCCAGCAATGACTTCAACATCAGGAAAGTCGGATTTAATTTGCGAGGTAAAGTTTTCTTGAATAAATTTGCGAACATCAGGATGCGATAAAGTAATTCTGTTGTCGCAATAGATGGGCGATTTCCATCCCGAAGCCCATGTAAATGGGTCGTTGGGTTGTAATTTTACAGCTTTTATTTTCAATAATAGTTTGGCAGTTTTTTTTGCCGTATCTTTGTTGCAAATCATATTTTGGTGGTTGTAAATGGTCGATACTGTAGTGATGCAAGTGTTTTAAACTTCAAGATATAGATAGCGCAAATATAAATGATAAACCCAAACATCAAACTCCAAACTTCTAATTTCTAACTTCTAATTTCTAATTTTAAATTTCAGTATGTACAAAGTTTTTGTCAACGATAAACCTATTTTGCTTTCCGACCATGCGTTGTCGCATTCGGAATACGAGATTTATCTGTTCAAGAACACGCGATTTGAAGAAATAGTCCACAAACTTCAAAACACCAATACCTCAGGAATTTATTTGTATCACAATGATTTGGAAGTTTTGTGGACTCAATTTGTCAGTTATTTTGAAGTAGTACCTGCGGCAGGAGGTTTGGTTCTCAACGATCAAAATCAGCTCTTGTTTATCAGGCGTAACGAGCGTTGGGATTTGCCTAAAGGAAGGATGGAGCAAGGGGAAACTTGTAGGGAAACTGCTCTTCGGGAGGTCGCGGAAGAGTGCCGTATTGATGCACTGGAAATCGTATCCGAATTATCGGTTTCTTATCATGTATATGTGGAGAATGGCGTGAATAAGTTGAAGCAAACCCATTGGTTTGTCATGCAAACGACTTCACATAACAAGCCTATCCCTCAAGCAGAAGAGGGAATTACCGATGCTTTATTTGTTTCACCAAACCAATTGGATTCCTATTATCCAGAGATGTATGCGAATATTCGGGATATCGTGGATGGGTATTTGGGTTTAAAGTTTAAGGTTTAAAGTTTAAAGTTAAAAGTTAAAAGTTTAAAGTTTAAAGTTAAAAGTTGGGGTGTTGTATTTTAGAGAAGAATGAATCATAATCTGTGAGATGGGTTTGCAAAGAACCTTTTTCAATTAATATTAGAAATCCGGTATAGTATGAAGTTTGCCTTAATTAAAGAGCTCAAAAATCCACCTGATAAAAGAGTGGTCCTGAATCCCGAAGTTTGCCAAAAGGCATTGAAGCTGTATCCGGAAATGGAATTGGCCGTAGAAGCTTCTCCTATTAGATGTTATCAAGATTTCGAATATCGTGAGATTGGGATACCGGTCGTAGAAGATTTGTCGGATTGCGATGTTTTGATAGGTGTGAAAGAAGTACCGATTGAAGCTTTGATTCCCGGGAAGAAGTATTTTTTCTTTTCCCATACCATTAAGAAGCAAGCATACAATAGAAAATTGTTGCAAGCAGTTTTGGAAAAAAACATCGAGCTTTATGACCATGAAACCATCACGGCGCAAAACAATGTGCGTTTGATTGGTTTTGGTTACTATGCCGGTGTGGTGGGTTGCTATAATGCTTTTCGAACCTTTGGGAAAAAGTACCATTTATACGAACTGCCAGCACCCGAAACCTTGATTGACAAAGTAGATTTGATCAAAGAACTGCATCAAGTGAATTTGCCGGCGCTTAAGATTGTCTTGACCGGAACGGGTAGAGTAGGCAAGGGCGCCCAAGAGATTTTGGATGCTATGTACATCAGACAAGTGAGTGTGAACAGTTTTTTGAATGAGACATTTGACGAGCCTGTTTACGTGCAAATAGATGTATTGGATTACAACAAACGCAAAGACGGACAGTTGAAGGATATGAATGATTTCTTCAATCATCCCGAGGAATACGACAGCAACTTTTTGAGGTTTGCTTACGTTGCCGATATGATGATCGCCGGGCATTTTCACAATGCAGCCGCACCCGATTTTTTTACGGCAGAAGATACGCGTCATACCGATTTCAACCTGCGGGTTATAGCCGACATCAGTTGTGATATCAACCATCCCATCCCTACGACCATTCGTTCTTCAACCATTGCCCAACCCATTTACGGATATGATAGAACCAATAAAGAGGAAGGAGATTTTATGAATTTGGAACACATAGCCATCATGGCGGTGGACAATTTGCCAGCTTCCTTACCCAGAGATGCCAGTGAAGGATTTGGTCAAATGTTTTTGGAACACGTCATTCCGGCCTTTTTTGACGGCGATAAGAATGGCATCTTGCAGCGAGCCAAAATCACGGAGCATGGTAAGTTGACCGAACGGTATCGGTATTTGGAGGATTATGTGAAAGAAGAGGATGTTTAAAGTTTAAGGTTTAAAGTTTAAGGTTTAAAGTTTAAGGTTTAAAGTTTAAAGATTAAGGTTTTAACTTGAGCATGTTTTATCTGTATATAATTATTTAGTTCACTTTGTGTTTATTTTTTAGCAGAGTTCACTGATATGCTTACGCAGTTGTTTTTTAATGGTCAGACCCGCTTCGCAGCGAGGCGAGTGGAATGATCTTAATAAATATTTCGGTTGGTATGATGCTTATCTTATGGTCATTTCATATGTAAACATCTAGGCATAAATCTAAAAAAAACAAAATCCAATTACCAATCTCGATAGTTATCGGGACCCAATAACAAATTTGAATTTCTAATTTCTAAATTCTAATTTCTAATTTCTAATATAACAATATTCTATGCTTATTATCGGAATTGCCGGTGGTACCGGAAGTGGGAAAACCACGGTTGTAAACCAAATCATGCATCAATTACCTGCCGACGAAGTGGCTATCATTTCGCAGGATTCGTATTATCGTCAAAATGATAATATGACTTATGAAGAACGCACTAAAATCAATTTTGACCATCCCAATTCTATCGATTTTGAATTATTGGTTTCGCATTTGGATGCCTTGCGCAGAGGTGAAATCATCGAACAACCCGTTTATTCGTTTGTGACGCATAACCGTACTAAGGATGTCATCAAAACCCATCCGCGCAAAGTGATGATCGTGGAAGGTATTTTGGTGTTTACCAATAAGGAATTACGCAATTTATTTGACATTAAAATTTTCGTACATGCTGACTCTGATGAACGTTTGATTCGACGTATTCGTCGTGATATCGTAGAACGTGGTAGAGATGTTGAGGAAGTTTTGGATCGTTATCAAAAAACCCTCAAACCCATGCACGAACAGTTTATCGAGCCTACTAAAAATTATGCCGACATTATCATTCCTAATGATCGTTACAATACTGTGGCGGTTGATATTGTGCGAACGGTAATCAGTAATAAATTGATTTAATAATACGCATATTACAGCATATCAAATGAAGAAGTTTTTTCTTAATAAATATTTGCTTATCCTGATAGGTTTTGGGGTATGGATGTATTTTTTTGACGATAATTCCATTCAAATGCACAACGAATTGAATAAAGAGATTCAAAAGTTGGAATCGTCAATTGATTTCTACAAACAGGAAATCAAAAAGGATAAAAAACTCATGGAGGATTATGAGAATCCGGAAGAATTGGAACGATTTGCAAGGGAAACGTATCAGATGAAAAAGGATAGTGAGGATGTTTATTTGATTGAGGTGGATAGTGTAAAGTAGTTGAAAGTTAAAAGTTAAAAGTTAAAAGTTAAAAGTTAAAAGTGAAAAGTGAAAAGTGAAAAGTGAAAAGTGAAAAGTGAAAAGTTACGATTATTTAACCCTTAAGGGGTGACAATATTTCAAATCAACCTAAGTTGTTAGCATATAAATACACTATTAAATCCTATGGATTTTAGCTTGAAGAGTAAAAAGTAAAGTTATATTTATTAAAATAAAATTTAATTTCATAATAGTAAATGAAAACCGAACAAAACAATACAGATTTCCTTTTTGCAGAATTTGCATCCGTTTCATCCAAGGAGTGGAAGCAACTCATTCAAATGGAACTCAAAGGTACTGATTACAACGAAACGCTGGTTTGGGAAACTCTTGAAGGCATCAAAATCAAGCCGTTTTATCACGCCGATGAAATGGAATATCTCAAGATTCCGAATGTGCAATCGGAATTTCAGATTGCCCAAACCATCTTTATCGACAATGAGGGTATTGCCAATAAAATAGCTTTGGATGCCATCGAAAAAGGGGCTGAAAGTATTATATTTATAGCTCCAAGCGGATTTGATGCCGATGTACTTTTACAAAACTTTGAAACTACACATGTCAAGAAAGTGGTTTTTCAAATGCATTATTTGGCACCACATTTCATCAGTAGTTTGAGAGCATCATTTCCCAGCATTCCCATTGAATTGCAAATTGACCCCATCGGTCATTTATTGGTTACAGGCAATTGGTTTATCAATGAAAAACAGGATTTTGATCAAATTGGGTCTGTTTTGGACGAGCTCAAAAAAGACAATGTCTTGTTGATAGATGCATCGCTGTATCAAAATGCAGGAGCCAATCTCGTGCAGCAAATAGCCTATGCATTGGCACACGGACAAGAATATTTGAATAGATATGGAAACCGCATTTCGGGAGACATCAGTTTTAACTTTGGAATCGGTAGTCATTACTTTTTTGAAATCGCCAAGTTGAGAGCTTTTCGCTATTTGTGGCAACAATTGACCGCTGTTCACGGATTGAAGAGTCAAGCGCAATTGTTTACCAAACCCACGTTGCGCAACAAGACTTTGTACGACTACAATGTCAATATATTACGAACCGCCACTGAAAATATGAGTGCGGTTTTGGGTGGTTCCCAAGTGGTGAGTTCGCTACCCTATGACGCA
>JADZFW010000076.1 GCA_020854235.1 Flavobacteriaceae bacterium | reverse complement strand
TTTTTTGTCAAACTCTCCACAATCAAATCATAAGAATGATCCGTAAGTTCCTTGAAGAGTGACAACCCGATTTTCCCTGCAGGAATCACAGTATTCCAATGCAACTTACTCATGTGGTAACCCGGAAGTATATGATCGGGATATTCTTCCCGAAGGGAAATAGCCCTTTCCGGATCGCATTTCAAATTGACCCTAAACTCGGGGGTATCTAGGGAAACCAAAGCAAACATTTTTCCGCCAACTTTAAAAACCAGGGTATATTCGTCAAAAGGAAATGATTCGGTAACCGCTTTTTTTGATAAACAATAGGTTCTGAATGATTCTACGTCGAGCATGGTGATGTTTAAATATTAAATTTGAGATTTATAATTTTACTCTATTATACTCTTTTTCTCCAATGTTTTGTGAATAGTGTTTACCTCCATCAAGGCAGCACTTCCATACCATTCCCTAAGTTCCATCAACAAACTTCCGGCTTTGATGGCAGGATCGGTTTCGGTTAAAGCGCGGGCTTCTTCTATTGTAGACACATCAAAAATATAAATACCTCTGATGGAATCATTGTCCATAAAAGGACCAGCCAGAATGAGTTTGCCTGAATCAGCCATTTTAAAAATATTTTCTAAATGGGCTTTTTGTAAGGCAGCCGATTGGATGGAATCCAAATTTTTATTGGGTCCTTTTTTCAAAAATGCCATTACATATTTTTTCATACCGTAAGAATCAGCGCCATATTGCTTGGCTTTAATGGAATCATAAACGGTTTTAGTAGTGACAGTTTTTTTTGATTCTGACTTTTGGCAATTACAAGAATTGAAAAAATAAAATGAAACGAGCAGAATGAGAAGAGAAGTTAATTTGCGCATGTGAGTAGTTTTTATAATTTGATAGTAAAAGTAGTAATTTTTTTGAAAGCATCGAAATACGAAATTTTACGTATAAAAGGAAAATAAAATTTAGATTAAATTTATACCCAAATTTAAAATGTATGTCTTTTTTTTTAGATATTGTGAAACCCTCTGCCTTCAATGCTTTGACGTGGTTTCAATTTCTCTTATTTTCCATTTTATTGTTGACCGGACAGATTAATGCGGTCAATTTTGTGATGATTTATTTTTTGGAAAGTATCGTCATTGGTTTTTTTCATTTCTTTTTTCTACTTTCTATGAAAAACCAACCTTTAGATTCGGATGGAGGAAGGGTCTTTATATCCCTTTTTTTTCTAGTCCATTATATGTTTTTTATCTTTGTTCAATCGGTTTTTGTTTTCAATATTATAGGAGCTGAAATACCCGAAATTCAGGATTCATTTCATGTTTTAAAGAACATGTCGATTGCCATCAGGATGGAAGGTATGTTGCCCTTATTGGGATTTGTGCTATTGAGTCAAAGTTTTCAATATTTCAAGAGATGGCAAAACGTTGCTTTCTTTGAAAAATACAAACCCAGTGAAACCATGTTCCAACCCTATCCTAGAGTTTTTATTCAACAATTTACTGTAATTTTATCAAGTTTTTTTATCATATTTACACATGCCATAGTCGTTGCGGCTATGATGTTAACCATTCTTATGACTTTGTTGGATTTTCTTTGGATAGCACTTCGACATGATGCAAATAAACGCACAATGATTGAAAAGTACCTCACAAAACAAGGAACCGAACCCAATGATTTAAAAAGAGGTATTGATTTGTTTGTCAATTGATTTAAAATACGTTGTTTTTCGTATGTAATGTTCTATATATAAATACCATATTTGCCAAATCATTAACTTAAATTAATTATAAAATGAAAAATGTTGTTTTCTCTTTATTAGCTACCTTACTGTTTATGGCAGTTCAAGCCCAAGAGAGTCTTCTGGAAATTTACCCCAAATATTACGGTTTGTCCAATGATGTTAAAGTCATGGAAGAACACAATTACACTTATAATGACATTGATAAAACTGTTGAAAAAACAGGTATTGTAACGATTACTTACGACAAAGGTAAGTTGGTATCCTATAAAAATCAATATCTAGGTGAATATCCATCAGAGTCGGAAACAGTTTATAGTTACGATTCCAAAGGGTTGTTGATTAAAAAGGTTTACAAAGATTTAACTTACAATACAGAATCGGTTTATACCTATCAATACGAAAAGGGAAAATTGAAAACCGAATTGTACGAAAGTGATTATACAAAAACGACTACCAAATATGAGTTTGATAAAAAAGGGAAAATTATCAAAACAACTACCACCGATGAAGATGGTAATATTACGAGTGTTTCCGAATATACCGATCACGGGGATAGTGATGATACCTATACCCTTACTTACAAATACATGGTTGATGGTGTGGCAAGTACAACAGGAATATCCAAATATGTTAATGGTAAACTAGTTACTTACGAAAGTCAAAATGAATATTTTGGAAATTCAAACTATACTTATCAATATGATCAAAATGGTAATCTCATTTCAACATCATATGATGGTGATGGTACTGCTATTTATAATTATGAGTACGTTGGGTCAAATTTTGTCAAAAGTTATTATCATGAAAATGGGGAATATCTTACTATGGAAGATTTTAAATTTAGAAAAATAACTTTTACAAATGGCAAAACCATAGGTTCTACTGTAGCCGATATGTCTTTTATCGAAACCAATAATATAGTGGATGAAGAAGAAGATTGGGATTTTGGTTTAACAACAGGTTGTACCGGTGATTGTGAAAATGGTTACGGTGTATTAAATTATGAAAACGGAGAACAATACGAAGGCTTCTTTAAAGATGGAATGAGAAATGGTCCAGGTATTATTATGTATGATGATGGTTCAACTTTTACCGGTTATTGGGAAAACGATGAAAAGAATGGGGTAGGCATGTACAGCGGTATTGAAGGAGCTTATTATTTTGGGTTTCACCAAGCAAGTTTAAGACATGGTTATGGTTATGAACAACAAACGGTTGAAGGCTTAACAACCATCAATCCCGGAATTTGGGAAGAAGGTAGCCAAATCAAGACTTTGGGGTTTGCCGATAATTTTGTTACAACCGGCTGTGTAAATGGAGATTGTCAAGATGGCTTTGGGAAGTTTATGTATGATTCAGGAGATGTAGGAATTGGATATTTTAAAAACGGTTTGATGGATAAATTTGGAATGGTTGTTTACGCTTCTGGTGATATATTCTTTGGAGATATAATAGATAATGAATTTGAAGGTTTCGGAATTTATTTATGGAAAAATGGAAGTGTCTATTTTGGTATGTATCATAAGAATTTGTATGAAGGTTTGGGTTCTTATATTCCTACAGATGATTCGGCTAAACTCATAGGTGAATTTAAAGCAGGTAGTTTATTCAAATCAATGCTAACCGAATAATTAAGCAATACTAGTAACTAAACAAGCATGCGTAAAATCACTTTTATAGTGCTTTTAATAGGAACTGTCAATGGTTTTTCACAAACTATTGACAGTTTGTTGCATGTAGTAAAAAGTACTCAAAACGACTCCATCAAAGCCGAAGCGTTGTATTATCTTACTTTTCAATATGTCAATTTCGACTTAAAATTAGCTAGAAATACCAATGCCAAAGCATTTAAAATTGCCCAAGATTTGCATTCAGATTATGCTTTGGCTCGTGCTTTCAATGCCAAAGGAGTCATTCACGATGTAGAAGGGAATATTGATTCAGCTTACATTTGCTATAGAAAGAGCTTGACCTTTGCTGAAAAGTCCAAATCTGTTTTGACCAAAGCATCGGTTATCAATAATCTGGGTTTGTTGGAATGGAATAAGGGTAATTATGACCAAGCCATTCAATATTACAATCAGTCTTTAGCCCTGTTTGAACAAATCAACAATGCCAATGGTATTGCCAACACTTTGAGTAATATCGGATTGATATATACCGACATTGAAAATTATTCAAAAGCCGAACAATACACATTATTGGCACTACAAACCAGAGAAAAAACAAATGATATTTACGGAATTTCAGTGAGTTTAATCAATTTGGGGAATATTAAGGAAAAAAAAAGCCTTTACAAAGAAGCAATTAAAGCATACGAAAAAGCTGTACAATATAAAATCAAATTGAAAGATGAAAAAGGTTTGGCTACCGTTTACAACAACTTGACCTCTTTGTGCATTAAAACCAAATCATCCGAAAAAGCAACTCAATACGCCTATCTATCACTTGCTATAAGTGAAAAACTCCAATCTAAATTGCACCTTATTTATGCTTATGGGGCATTATCCGATGCTTTTATTTTTAAAGGAAATTATGCTGATTCCTATAATTTTATTCAAAAAGGAGTTGCCTTAAGTTTGGAAACCGATAACAAATTGGCTTTGACTGAGTTTTATGAACGCATAGAAGAATTGGAAAGAGCCAACGGAAATTATGAAAAGGCCTATGTTTTTCTAAAAAAGAAGGATTCGGTTAAAAACTACTTGTTTAATTTGGAAAAGGAAAAAAGCATCAATGAAATCGAAGCCCAATATCAAAGTGTAAAAAAGGAAAAAGAAATTGCCCTGCAAAAAGAACAGCTTTACAAAAACAACTTAAAACTCAAAAATAACCGCCTTACTATGGCGCTGATGTTATCCGGGTTTTTACTTGCTTTGGTTGGAGGAATTGCCTATCTCAAAAGACAACAGCACATCAAGCGTCAATTGAAGCGAGAAATGGAACTGAAATCAGCACTTCAAGAAGCCGAAACCCAACATCAGTTACAAACCGAACGCTTGCGCATTTCAAGAGATTTACACGACAATATCGGTTCTCAATTGTCTTTCGTTGTTTCGTCATTGGATAACCTGAATTTTAAATTAAAAGGTAAAAGCGTCGAAACACGCCAAAACATCAGTGAGATAAGTCTTTTTACCAAAAACACCATAACCGAATTGAGAGATACCATTTGGGCATTGAATAAAAGCGAAATCAATCTCGATACGATTGAACTTCGCATACAGTCATTTATTGAAAGAGCTCGGGCTTCTTATCCAAATGTCAACATTCTTTTTATTTCTAAAGATAAAAACGATGTAATTTTGAGTTCTTTCAAAGGAATTAATATTTTGAGGTTGATTCAAGAAGCCGTCAACAATGCTTTGAAACACGCCGAAGCCCAAAATATCACCTTACAATTGCATGTAGAATCACCCAAATTAGTTATCCTTATCCAAGACGATGGCAAAGGATTTGACCTCAACCAAGTTTCTGGTGGCTATGGTTTGGATAACATGCAAAAAAGAGTACAAGAACTCAATGGAAACCTTCAAATTTTCTCCCAAATAGGCAATGGGACCAAAATTATCGCTACCTTTGTGAATATCTAAAAACGCTACTTTTTTTCCTCCTTCAATACGTTCCTTGGCGTATTTCTAATAATTTATTTTCTTAGCATCAAACTAAATACGCAACTTATCGTATAGGGTAGATTCCCATATTTAAATATATTTGAATACCTCGTAACCAAAATTTTCATTTTATGAAATCAGTATTTATTTTTCTGTTTAGCATTGTATATTTACAAACATTAGCCCAAGCGGTTCCCGATTATTCATTTGCTGCATTCGGTTTAACCAATGATGTCGTTAAAAGCGAAGAAATCACTTACGAATACAGTGATTTGGATAATAAATACATCGAGTATGAAAAAATAGTACTCACTTTTCAAAATGGTTTATTGACTGAAAAAGTAGATAATTATTCGGGGCTATATGCTTCTACTACCAAAACCAACTATACTTATCTCAATGGTAAAATATCCAAAGAAGTAAGAACGTATTCCTACAGTGGAACGACTACCATTTACACTACCAATTATATCTATAAAAATGGCAAATTGACCGAAATGAATTACGATGATTCTGAAGGAAGAATTACCAAATGTATGTATTTCTACGATGCGCAAGGTAAATTGGATAAGTCAGAAACGCGAAATTCTATTGGAGAATTAATCAATATTTCGGATTATTCCAATGTTTCAAATGAGAAAAATTATACTCAAATGACCTCTTATTATTATGGAGGAAATCTTACGGCAACAGATGTCAATACCGATACTTATGTCAATGGAAAAATTTCTTCTTCCCAATCTGAATCATTGGATTACGGTGAAATCTATTATGATTACGAATACGATACTCATGGTAATGTGTTGAAAATTACCGAAGATTATTTGGATACTGAGTTAAACGATTATGAATACGATACCAAAGGTAATTGGATCAAATGTAAGAACTATGTAGATGATTGGTGGATGGGAGAAGTTGAAAAATACAAATTCCGAAAAATAACTTTCAAAACCGGAACGTCAGGTAGTACAGCATTTGACCAAAACTTTTTTAATAAATTTCCTTCAAATGTTGATAATGATCTAGCAGAACAAACAACTCCAAAGCAAACCCTACCCGATACTCCCAAATCTTCTCTCAATCCCGGTTGTGAAGGTAATTGCACAGATGGATACGGTACTTATTTTTATGCCGATGGCGGAAGCTATGAAGGCTTTTTCAAAAATTCATACCGCACTGGGCCCGGTATGTATACTTTTCCGGATGGTTCAAATTATGCTGGAAATTGGGTAAACGGAAAAAAAGAAGGATACGGCATGTATGGATGGTCGGATGGAGCTGTGTATTGTGGCCAATATGTTAGTGATAATAGAAGCGGTGAAGGAATTTATATCGATGAAAATAAAGTGGTAAAAGGAGGTATATTTAAAGATGGAAATTTTGAACAAACATTTTATATCAATGATAATGGGACTAAATCGGGTTGTATTTCAGGTGATTGTAACAATGGTTTCGGAAAAATAATCTATGCAAAAGGGGATGTTTTTTTAGGATTCTTTAAAAATGGTCAAATGTCTCATGGGATTTATGTTTATACCAATAAGGATAGTTATATAGGCGAATTTTCATATGGAAAAAAACACGGCATAGGCATCTATACTTGGAGTGACCAAAGCTTTTACTTGGGAATGTATCAAAATGATACTTATCAAGGATTGGGTATTTATGATGATTATAATACGCCCGCCAATAATCAAATCGGCGAATTTAGAAATGGTTCTCTCTACCTTAAAATGTAAGTTTAAAGGCATTTTTTTTTTAAATTATTTAAATACGTAAAGTTACGTATTGATGTTTTTGGTTGTAACCTACATATTTGCTTTGTTATTAACTAAAAATATATAGACCATGAAGACTTTTTGCTTTCTTCTTTCGCTAAGTGTTTACATACATGTAACGGCTCAAACCATTCCCGATTATTCCAGCACTTTTTTCGGATTCTCTAAAGACGTCGTAAAGTCGGAAACGTATACTTATGAATACGATCCACTTTTGAATACTTACGACTTGGATCTAATCGAAACAATGATTTTTGAAAATGGGTTGTTAAAAGAAAAATTATTCGATAATAAAGGTTCGTATTCTTATAAAACATCTTGCCATTATAGTTATAATTCTGCCGGAAAAGTAATTAAAGAAGAAGAAATTACTAATTATCCAACTTCTACTTCGCAAACGACCATTACCTATATATATACAGGAGCCAAGTTAACCCAAAAAAACAGAGTAGCTTCCTATGAAACAACTCAAACCTTTTACACATACGACAGCAAAGGTAAACCCACCAAATCGGAAACCAAAAATGATAAAGGGGTATTGGTTACCACAGAGGATTTTTCCAATGTAACCGACGAAAAAAATTATAAAAAAGTGACCAAATTCTATAATATTAACGATGGAATTGTCACCAGTTCCAATATAGAGGTTTATGTCAATGGTCATTATACGTCTTTCATTTCAGAATCCAAAAATTATGGAACCTACTATTATGATTATACTTATGATGCATATGGAAATATTGTCAATGCATCTGAAGATAATATAATTTTTGAGAAAAATAATTACGAATACGATTCCAAAGGCAATTGGATCAAATGTAAAGCATACCTCGACGATTGGTTGACTGGAGAAACTGACAGCTACAAATTTAGAAAACTTACCTATAAAACCGGAAACGCCGGAAGTACTGCTTTTGACCCCAACTTTTTAAATAAATTTCCTTCTTCTATCAATAAACCTGCTACATCTATTACCGGTTCAAATGCCAATCAATCTGTTCCAAACGGAAGTACAAATACTGCTGTTGCAAACACGCCAAAGACAACTCCAAAATCAGCTTCCAATCCGGGTTGTGAAGGTAATTGTGTAGATGGTTATGGTAGATATTACTATTCAGATGGTGGTATATATGATGGCTTTTTCAAAAACAGCTTTCGAAACGGACCGGGAAAGTTCACTTTTACTGATGGGGCAACTTATGTAGGAAATTGGGTCAATGGAATAAAAGAAGGCTATGCCATTTATACTTGGAATGATGGATCGTCCTATAGTGGATATTATAAAAATGAAAAACTCAATGGAGAAGGTATTTATATCGATAAAAATAAGGTAGCAAAAGGAGGGATTTTTAAAGATGGAAATTTTGAACAAAGTTTTCTCCTTACTGATAATGGCACCGTTACGGGTTGTTTTTCTGGAGATTGTTACAATGGATTTGGTGGATTAAGATACATAAATGGTAATGTTTTCAAAGGTTTCTTTCAAAATGGGAGTTTGAAACATGGAATATTTGCGTTTGCAAATAAGGAAAGTTTTATAGGCGAATTCAACAATAGTAAAAGATCTGGATTTGGACTCTATACTTGGAACAATCAAAACTACTATTTTGGGATGAACCAAGACGACGCCTTCAATGGTTTGGGCTACTATTATGTCAAAGCCGATCCATCCAAAATCCTAATAGGAGAGTTTCGCAAAGGTTCACTTTACCTCAAAATGTAAGTTTGATTTTTTCTATTCATCCGAGTTTTTTTAAATACGTATTATTACGTATTGATGTTTTTAATTTTCTACAACATCTTTGTATTATTAAATAAAATTTTTAAACCATGAAGACCTTCTATTTTCTGATTGCTTTAAGTGTTTACATGCAAGTATCAGCTCAAGCCATTCCCGATTATTCAGCTTCTTATTTTGGACTTTCCAAAGATGTGATTAAATCGGAAGACTATGATTATGAATACAATCCCGATACCAATGCCTATGATATCTATCAAGTCACAGAAATGATATTCGAAAACGGATTGCTCAAGCAAAATGTATCCGAATTCAAAAGTTGGTTAAATTCAAAAACTATAACAAATTACACCTACAATAGTGCAGGCAAAATAAGTAAAGAAGTAGTAACATCTGTTTATACTGATTATACGAGTGAATCTACAATCACATATGTATATACCGGAAGCAAACTAACCCAAAAAATTAATAAAGGTGCATATGATAGTACGACCACCCAATATACTTATGACAACAAAGGAAAACTGACCAAAGCCGAAACCAAAAAAGACGATGGTACATTGGTAAGTATAGAGGAATTTTCCAATATTACCGATGAAAAAAATTATACCAAAGTTACTCGTTTCTACTACGGTACTACCGATACACCATCCAACACCAATACCGAGGTTTATGTCAACGGGCGTTACTTTTCATTTTTTGCAAAATCCCAAGATTACGGAGATTCAAATTATGAATATATGTATGATCAATATGGAAATGTGATTCAATCAACTGAAGATAATGTAGTAGTCGAGAAAAACACCTATGAATACGATGCCAAAGGCAATTGGATCAAATGCAAAAGCTATTTGGATGATTGGTTAGGTGGTATAAGCGATCATTATAAATTCAGAAAGGTTACTTATAAAACCTCTAGCGTTGGAGCTACTACATTGGATCAAAAATTTATCGATAAATATCCTTCTACTGTCAATAAACCATCAACTACCACAACGGGTTCAACTTCCAATCAATCTGGTGCTACAGGAAACACAAATAATGCTGTATCAAATACCTCAAATGGAAACCCAAAATCAGCAACCAATCCGGGTTGTGACGGTAATTGTGTAGATGGTTATGGCAGTTACTACTATGCAGATGGTGGTATATACGACGGCTTTTTCAAAAATAGCTATAGAAACGGTCCAGGTATATACACTTTTGCCGATGGGTCTACTTACACAGGCAATTGGGTCAATGGCAATCAGGAAGGCTATGGAATGTTGGGATGGGCAGATGGTTCTTCATATGGTGGTTATTTCAGCAATAACAAACTCAACGGTGAAGGGATTTATATAGATGCCAATAAAGTTGTTAAAGGAGGTGTTTTTAAAGATGGAAACTTCAGCCAAACATTCTATATCAATGACAATGGTGTCGCTACCGGTTGTATCTCAGGAGATTGCTACAATGGGTTTGGTAAAATGGTTTATGCAGGAGGTGATGTATTTTTAGGTTTCTTTAAAAATGGGTATTTATCACATGGTGTTTATGCTTATTCATTTAAAGATAGTTATATCGGGGAATATATAAATAGTAAAAGACACGGATTTGGCCTCTACACTTGGGCTGATAATAATAGTTATGTAGGTATGTATCAAAATGACACTTATCACGGTTTGGGATACTATTATGTAGATGCCGATGAGACCAAAGACCAAATCGGGGAATTTCGTAATGGATCTTTGTATCTCAATATGAAGTAGGTGTTTTCTCAAATGTTGTTTTAAAGCTTCAATCCTAATGATATTTTAGTTGTTATATATGTTGAATATTTCAAAAAAGGTGTCGTGCAGAAAACCAAATTAAATCTTATTATATATTACAAACTAAATAAATCAATTTTAATGAAAACTATTTTATTCTTTGTTTTTACAATTGCATGTACGATTCTAAATTATGGTCAAAGTAATGGATTGACTTTGGGTATTCAATACAATCAACCCACCAGAAGTGGATATGATGATTATTTGAATGAAGTTTCAACTTATTATAATTTAACGAAACCATTAGTAGCCGATCAATCTTATGGTTTTACCATTAGTTATGTTATGGGTACTGAAAAATCTGAACTTGAAGCAGGTTGCAGTTTGAATTTCTTCAATAATGACGGAACCAATGCAGATGCAACGGAAGCCGTAAAAGTTAAAAACACAGATATTGATATTTTTTTCGGAGGTAATTATTTGCCTAATCGATATTTGGTATTGGGTGGACAATTGGTAATACATTCTAGTTCCAATGATTTGGAAAATACCAGTGAAATAGGTATTTCAGCTCCCGATGACGACTTCAATATTTTTAAAGGTTATTCAGTTGTTTTTAGAGCACAAGCCGGAGTTAATATTCCTATTACGGATAAGGGTATGTCTTGTAGAATATTACCTTATTATGATTTGGGTATTACCAAGTACGATTTTATCAAATCATCAAAACATTTTTTGACAAGTTATGATGGAAGTCCCAAAACCAATTACAATGCCTGGGGTGTCAAATTACAATTTGTTTTCAAAAAGTTATAACCACTATTCAATACAAGGTTTAAAAGGATATTTCTTTTGCTACTATATTTAGAGATTGGCTACTGAAGTGAATATTGGTTTTATTAAAATATTGATATATAATTGAGTTCATATTAATTTTACCTTTTACCAATGAAAAAATTGATTATTTCTATCGCAATCCTGTTGGCAACATTAAATTTATGGTCCCAAAGTGAACTGAACAACCTGCTATCTTCCAATCCCTGGAGAGGATTCATCTCCCAAGAAGTAGACGGATGGGGAACGATTACTACCAGCCATTATATGAGAATTTATTTCAATGATACCAATGTGCAAATGGATGGATATTCACATGCCATTTATGGGACGCGTGAGGTCACTCTACCTTATGAAGATGAATATGGATACACAACCAACTATTCTTGTAAAGTCAATTTTACAGGAAGTTTCAATGCTGCAGATCAAACGTTTACCATTCAAGATACCGATTTCATTTACAAAAATGACTTACCGGGAGATTTGTACTTTATGTTGGACCATATCAAGGTTACCATCTATATCGATCAAGATAAT
>JADZFW010000075.1 GCA_020854235.1 Flavobacteriaceae bacterium | reverse complement strand
TATTTTACAAGAATTAAAATTTACAACAAAGAAGGATATGATTATGCATCTCATATTATTCCTTTGTACCAAGCTAACTCTGAAAATGAGGAAGTTATGTCATTAAAAGGGGCAACTTATAATTTAGAAAATGGTAATATTGTTAAAACCAAACTTGAAAATGATGCGGTTTTTTTGGAAAAAACCAATAAATATTGGAGTCAAAAAAAATTCACCATGCCCAATTTAAAAGAAGGGGCTGTTTTAGAATGGGAATATTCTGTTAAATGTCCTTTTTATTCAAAATTGGATGAAGTCGTTTTACAGACAGAGATTCCAATTTATAAAAACGCTGTAAACATCACTATACCTGAATATCTAATTTTTAATACCAACACAAAAGGTTATTTAAATGTACCGCTTCAACAATCAAAAAAGAATAGAACCCTCGATTTATCTTATACCGAAAGATATGATAATGGTCGTCTTGGATACAAAACTGAAAGAGTACAAAGTTCAGTAACTTTTAATGAAGCTGTTTATAAAATTGACATGTTAAATGTGCCTTCATTAAAGGAAGAACCTTATGCCGGAAACATTGATAATTATGCTGCAGGAATATTGTTTGAATTATCTGTAACCAAATTTCCGGGTTCCAATATTGAAACCTTATCCAACGATTGGGAAGCTGTTGCGAAGAAAATCAACGAAAGCGAAGATTTTGGAAAAGAACTCAAAGAAAAGTCACATTTTATTGACGATTTACCTGGCATTTTGGAAGGTAAAATTACAGAAATGGATAAAATAAATGCTATTTTTAAACATATTAAAACCAATATTAAATGGAATGAATTAAATGGTTTTTATACTGATTTAGGCGTGAAAAAAGCATATAAAGAAGGTTTAGGTAATGTGGCTGATATTAATTTGAATTTGATAAGTATGTTAAGAGAAGCCGGTTTTGATGCCAATCCTGTTTTAATAAGTACCGTTTCCAATGGAATTCCTTATTTTCCTTCAAGACAAGCTTTCAATTATGTAGTTGCATTCGTTAAAACTGCCGAAGGCACACTTTTATTGGATGCCTCTAAAACATTTACTATTCCTAATGTTTTACCTGAATCAGCGTTAAACTTTAATGGAAGAGAAATAAAACCTGATGGGAAATCGGATTGGATTAAATTGTATGCTCAAAAACATTCTATTTCAAAAACTATTACCAATTTGAAATTTACTGAAAGTGGTTTTGAAGGAAATGCCCGAAAAATTTTGAATTTGAGTTTTGCAATGAATTATCGAAATGAAATGATTGGCAAAACAAAAGAGAAAATTGTAGAAGAACTCAATGAAGAATATGAAAATATTGATGTTTTAGATGCTAGAATTAATAATCTTGAAGATTTGGAGAAAGATATCAATGAATCTATCAAATTTGAAACCGAGTCCTATTTTGAAGAAATATCCGGAAAAACCTATATAAGTCCGATGTTTTTTTATCAAACAATTAAGAATCCATTCAAATTAGAGCAGAGAGATTATCCCATTTTTTTTAACAAACCATGGGTAAATGCCGTTACCATCAATTTGACTATTCCTGAAAATTATACGATAGAATCATTGCCGGAATCAACTGAAATAGTATTACCTGAAAATTTAGGTGTATTTGTGTATAAATTGGTTCAAAACGATCAAATCATCTTGATAGAATCAAGTATAGTTATTAATGAACCGGTTATTCAAGCTACACAATATAAAATTATCAAAGATTTTTATAGAGATATTATAAAAAAACAAGCTGAAAAAATCGTCTTAGTTAAAAAATAAATAGTTTAAACAATACTATTAAGTAATTTAGGCATCGATAAAATCGATACTGTTTTAGAATTTTGTTAACACTTAAATTTTTATGTTTGCACATCTAATAACTAAAACTAGATTAAACACATGAAAAATTTTTTAATTCCCGCAACCATCGTTGCGTTATTTGTAAGTTCTTGTAAATCAGAAAAAAAGACAGAGCCTATTGTTGAAGAAACCGCTCCTATAGTAGAAGTGGTAGCTCCTGTTCTTTTAGAAGGCGCTACTCATACTGCCGATGTAGCCAATTCAACGTTAACTTGGAAAGGATTTAAGCCTACCGGAACCCATAATGGTTCATTGCAATTGAAAGAAGGTGCTGTTATTGCTGATAGTACCGGTATCAAACAAGGTGTATTTGTAATTGACATGGCTACTTTAAAAGTTTTGGATATTCCTGCTGATAATGAAGACAATGGAAAATTAGCTGGACATTTAACTAGCCCCGATTTCTTTGATGTGGCTAACAATCCAACAGCAACTTTTAAGTTTTCAGAATTTGACGGAAAAAACTTAAAAGGAGAACTAACGATTAAAGGGATTACCAAACCTTTTACAATTCCTGTTTCAGTTTCAGAAGCTGATGGTGTTACTACACTAAAAGCCGCGCCTTTTAAAGTGGATAGAACTGAATTTGACGTTAAATATGGATCTAAAAAATTCTTTGATAATTTAAAAGATAAATTTATCAATGACCAATTTGAAATTGGATTTGAAGTAAAACTTAAAAAATAATTGTTTAAGTAACTTAAATTAAGATAGAAACCACACGAAAGTGTGGTTTTTTTGTTTTAAATAACATGATAATACCCATGTTCTTTAATTTCGGCCATTACAAAATTGCTCTGAACTTTGGCTACCATTTCCAGCTTGGAAAGCTTCAGCACTAAAAAATCATGATATTGTTTGTTGTCATGGCAAACAACTTTTAATAAATAATCAAATTCGCCTGAAATATGAAAAGCCTCAACCACTTCATTCATCTGCTTTACTGAAGTTTCAAATCTTTCTATCAATGTTTTACTATGCGTTTGTAAGGAAACTTGACAAAAAACAGTCAAACCCAAACCTACTTTTTCTTTATTGATTTCAATTCCATATTTTTTGATGAAACCCAATTTTTCTAATCTTTTAACCCGTTCATAAACAGGAGTTGCTGTTAATCCCACTTCAAGAGCCAATTCCTTAATTCCTTTATTGGCATTAATCTGCAATAATTCTAATAGTTTGCCGTCTATTTGATCTATTTTATACATATTCAGAAAAGTTTATAGGATTTTAAAAAAACTATGATTGTATTTGGTAATATACTTTGCAAAAGTAATAATTTTAAGATATAAAATCTAATATTAATATATATCATAGAAATTAATATTGAATTTACTTAATTTTACAGTATATTTAATCATTACCTTAATAACCGATAAAACTATAATTTTTTAAACATGAGTACAACATTTAAACCCGCCGATTTGATGCAGGATAATCAGCATTTTGGAGAATTTGGAGGTGTTAATCCTTCCATTTCTGATTCTGCAACCTATACTTTTCTTCATGCTCAAACTATGATGGATACTTTTGAGGGTAAACAAGGCGGATGCTATTTGTATTCCCGTCATTCAAGTCCTAGTAATTTGTATTTATGTGAAGCTATGGCTGCCATGGAAGGAACCGAAAATGCCAATGTTACCGGTTCGGGTATGGGAGCCATAACAACTACCATTTTGCAAATTTGTGGAGCTGATGATCACATTGTTTCTGCACGCACTATTTATGGTGGTACTTATGCCTTTTTAAAAAACTTTCTTCCCAAACTGAATATCAAAACCACTTTTGTTGATATAACCTCTTTAGCCAAAGTCGAAGCTTCCATACAATCCAATACTAAAATGCTCTATTGTGAAGTGATGAGTAATCCTTTATTGGAAATTGCAAATATTCCGGAATTAGCAAGAATTGCTCGAAAACACAATATTCCATTGGTCGTTGACAATACTTTTTCTCCATTAATTATGTCTCCTTTTCAAATGGGTGCAGATATTGTAATTCACAGTTTGACCAAGTTTATTAATGGAATGAATGACACGGTTGGTGGTGTTGTTTGTGCATCGAAAGATTTTATAAGTGCTACAAAAAATGTAAACAATGGAGCAGCGATGCTATTGGGTCCAACCATGGATAGTTTCAGAAGTTCAAGTGTGTTAAAAAACACACACACGTTACCTGTAAGAATGAAAAAACACAGCGAAAATGCGTTGTATATTTCTGAAAGATTGGAAAAAGACGGTGCTCGCATAGTATATCCAGGTTTAAAAAGTCACAAAGATCACGAGTTATTTAAATCTATGTACAATGAAGAATATGGATTTGGAGGAATGATTACCATAGATGCAGGTACCTTGGAGAAGGCAGATGCATTTATGGAAATGATGCAAGATCGCAAATTGGGTTATTTGGCGGTAAGCCTTGGGTTCTACAAAACTTTGTTTAATGCACCAGGAACCGGAACATCTAGTGAAGTTCCTCTAGAAGAACAAGAAGAAATGGGTCTAACCCAAGGCCTAGTTAGATTTTCCATGGGATTGGATAACAATATTGAAAGAACTTATCAAGGAATTAAACAATGCATGATTGAAACGGGAATAATTTAGATTTTATAATTTTTGAACCACTCAAATTTTTTTTAAAGAGTTTGGGTGGTTTTTTTATTTATCATATTTTAAATGGCATTTGTTTTTTATTGTAATTTTAAACATTTTAAAACAAAAAATGGATTATAAGAGT
Organism: Flavobacteriaceae bacterium; assembly: GCA_020854235.1. Classification (GTDB taxonomy): domain Bacteria; phylum Bacteroidota; class Bacteroidia; order Flavobacteriales; family Flavobacteriaceae. The sequence goes on along the minus strand of JADZFW010000075.1, from coordinate 19,789 downwards.
CGCTTTTTAATTGGTATTAAAAAACATAAAATCAAAATATTTTTTCTTTTTGTGCTGCTTGTTTGGTATTATTTTTCTCTACCAAGAGTATTGTTTGAGGACGCTAATTCTACAGTAATTGAAAGCGAAGAAGGGTTATTATTAGGGGCTAAAATTGCAACTGATATGCAATGGCGTTTTCCGGGAAAAGATACGGTTCCTTATAAATTCAAACAATGTATTGTTTTATATGAAGATGAGCATTTTTATAAACATTGGGGTTTTAACCCAATATCAATGCTGCATGCCTATCGTCAAAATAAGGAAGCAGGCAGAATTGTAAGAGGTGGAAGTACCATTACCCAACAAGTCATTCGATTGCATAGAAAAAATAAGTCTCGTAATTATTCCGAAAAATTAATTGAGTTATTTTTGGCTACGCGTTTGGAATTTCGTCATTCGAAAGAGAAAATCCTGGCTTTGTATGCATCACATGCCCCTTTTGGTGGCAATACTGTTGGAATAGACGCTGCAGCTTGGCGTTTTTTTGGGCAAAAAGCCGAGGATTTATCATGGGCTGAAAGTGCAACTCTAGCTGTTCTACCCAATGCACCTGGATTGATACACGTCAATAAAAACAGAGGAAAATTAGAATCTAAAAGAAATGCTTTACTACTAAAACTAAAAAATAAGAAAATAATTGACGAAACAACCTATTTACTTTCCATACAGGAACCATTACCAGATGAAACCTATCCTTTACCTCAAGTAGCGCCACATTTACTATCCAAATTAATAAAGTCTCACAATGGAGAAAGGTTTCATACATCTATCAAATGGGATTTGCAAAACCACGTAAATTCTTTGGTAAATCAACATTACCAAAATTTAAAGCAAAATCATGTATACAATGCAGCTGTAATGGTTGTAGATGTACGTTCACGTAAAGTTTTAGCATATGTGGGTAACTCTCCAACTGATAAAACCCACCAAAAAGATGTGGATATTATTGATAAACCTCGTAGCACAGGAAGTATTCTAAAACCCTTTCTCTTTACATCAATGTTGAATGCAGGGGAGATCTTACCCAATACTTTATTAGTTGATATTCCAACCCATATTGCCGGTTATAGACCTGAAAACTTTAGTTTGGAGTATACCGGAGCAGTTCCGGCAAGTAAGGCACTCGCAAAGTCCTTGAATATTCCTGCCGTAAGAATGTTACAAGACTACGGTTTGGATCGATTTTATAATGATTTACAAAATCTTCAACTTTCAAATGTTAATAAAGGAAGTGATCACTATGGTTTGTCTTTAATTTTAGGTGGTGCCGAGAGTAATCTTTGGGATTTATGTAAAGCCTATACAGCAATGGCTTCTACTGTAAATCATTACGATGAAACACAAGGCAAATATTATGCTCATGAAATGATAGATTTATCAGTATCAAACCTTTATAAACCTAATTTTGGCAAAATCAAAAGAGATTATGTTTTTTATGATGCAGGAAGTATTTACGCTACTTTTCAAGCTTTATTGGAAGCCAATAGACCTGAAGGTGATGAAAATTGGGAGTTTTATGAAAATTCCCGATCCATAGCTTGGAAGACTGGTACAAGTTTTGGGTTTAGGGACGCTTGGGCTGTTGGAATTACTCCCGATTATGTTGTAGGTATATGGGTTGGTAATGCTGATGGTGAAGGAAGACCTGAATTAACTGGTTTACAAACCGCAGCACCTTTACTTTTTGATGTATTTAAACTATTACCTCCTACAAGATGGTTTGCTCAACCCTTTGATGAGATGGAACAAGTTCCTATTTGTATCAAAAGTGGACATAGAGCTTCAGAACTTTGTGAAACACAAGATAGTTTGTGGATTCCTAGATCTGGTTTAAAAACAGCCTTGTGTCCCTATCATATCTTAGTACACCTTGATTTATCAGAGTCTTTTCAAGTCAACAGATCTTGTGTGTCTGAAACACAAATGATTCATAAAAGCTGGTTTGTTTTACCACCTTCACAAGCCTTTTATTTTCAATTGAAAAACCCATTTTATAAACCTTTACCACCTTTCAGGGCTGATTGTATTTCATCAGCAGGAAATGTTATTGAAATTTTAACTCCATTTGAAAACGAAAATATATTTTTACCAAAGGATTTTAATGAAAAGAAGAATAGTTTAATTTTAAAAGTAAAACATGCTCAAACTAATGTAAAAGTATTTTGGTATTTGGACGAAGTGTATCTAGGTACTACCAACCATATTCATGAATGGGCTATTACACCTCAAAAAGGAGAACATATATTAAACGTGGTTGATGAATTTTCCAACGAAAAAAAAATAAAATTTAATATTTTGTAAAAAAATTTGGATTGTTAATAAAATGTTCATAACTTTACACTCTTATTACTAACTCTTAAAGCTATTTTATTATGGATAACTTTTACAGTCCCGCCCCTATTGACAGAGAGATAAAGGTAAGCTCATCTGCTGTTTTGATGTGTAAAATAAACAAAGATAGTGTTATTGAGTACATCAATCATTCTTTTAGTGAAGTGAGTGGGTATGAAGAATTTGAAATTATTGGTGAATCAATGGATAAGTTACGTCATCCGGATATGCCTAAAGTGATTTATGAATTATTAAAGGAAAGATTCGAAAACTTAGAGCCGATACGGCTTATCAATAAAGTTTTGGCAAAAGATGGTCGTTTTTTCTGGTTAATTTCCGATTATGAATCAAAAGTAAGCGAAACAACAGATGTAGTTGCACATTACGGACATTGTTTTGCAGCTCCTTCATTCGCTATTCACAAAGTAGAAGCATTATATAAAATCCTGTATAATATTGAACAAAAAAGTCATAATACAGAAACATCCAAACGTTATTTAGTTGGGTTTTTAGAAGAAAGAAATATGACTTATAATCAGTTTATTGAAGATTTGAGTTTGAATAGGCCTGAATTTGAAGAAACTTTCCCAATCAATGATTTTATGGTTGGCAGACCTCAACCTATTGCTAAATCAGCTCCTGAAATGCCAACTCCATCAAGGTCCATTCCGACTTTCAACAATGTAATTCCTCAACAACAAATTGAAAAAAATAAGAAAAAGAAGAGTTTGTTAAAAAAAGTTTTTGGCAAATAATATATATCTGAATAAAAAAAGCCCTATTCAAAAGATAGGGCTTTTTTTTATTAATTTTTTATTGGATAATTTTTAATGTTCCAATAATTGCTTCCAATTCAAACATATAATCGCGCTTGTTAACACTTGGAGCATAGACAAATCCTTCTACAACAACCAATCTTTTATTCGGAAGATCTTGAACGGTATAGCTGATGAATGGACCGGCCATGAAGGCATCTTTTATTTCCCATTTTCCAAGAGTTTTATACGCTTTAAGCCCACTTATATTTGAATCAAATACATGAGGAGTATAGGCCGCTTCTGTAATCATATACATCCCGTCGTGGGGACCTGGAATATTTTGTTTGCCAACTTTATCACGAATCGAAGCAATACTATCTTTGACTTTTTCAAATGAATAATCCAAAGGCAGCGTATAGGCGATAACATTCATACTTCCATTAATATCAATTCCCGGGTTGTATGTTTCATTTCGATACCATAAAAATTGATCAGAATCATCAACTAATTTAAAGTTATCGGGAATGTTAAATTGAATTTTTTGTTTTTGAAAAAAATTTATTCTTTCATAATTAATTGTGGGATGTGCAGGGTCATTTCTCAAAGCTGCTAAGTCAGATTTCTTATAGGAATCAATCAAATTTTCTGCATTTTTTTCTATCAAATTGATGAGATTTTTTGAGTCGATACCCGTTATAGTAATGATAATTTGGGGAGAAGACTCTACGTCTTTATCAATTTGAAAAGTGTTCGTTTCACCCAATTTTACAATCAAAATATTTCTAGTTCTTTTAATTAATCCTTCATAGGTTTTTGGTTCAATTTGAATGACTGAAAATTGGGGTTCAGGTTGAGGTAAACCCAATACCTCCTTACTCACAACTTCTTTTAAAGCCAAACCCACATCTCCATCCCAATCTTTTTGTGGTATTACAACTATCAATTCATTAAAACGTCCGGTTGAATTTGCGCGCAAACGTTCATTTGAATTTTCTTTACAAGAAACATTGATTATAAAAACAAATAAAATTATGGTAAATATTCTATACATCATTTTGAAATTTTAAAAATTTTGAAACTGGAGTGTTATAATCAAAAATCATACCTTTTGGTATAAAAAAAGCAATTTTAAATAAATTGCTTTTGAAATGGTATTAACGAGAAATATGGTTAAAGACTAGCTTTTATAAATTTTTAATTTGGCTCCTACATTGATTTTGTCACTTTTTAAATTGTTCCATTTTTTAATATCTTCAACAGTCACATTTGTATATTTTTTGGATATTTTCAACAAATTATCACCAGACTTTACCGTATAAGTAATTGTTGTTTTTTTACTACTCGATTCAGTTGTACTTTTTGTATTATTAACTACAGCACTCTTTTCTGTTGTAGGTTCTGACCCTTTTTTATAAATTTTTAGTTTTTGTCCCACGTGAACTTTAGTACTTTTGAGGTGGTTCCACTTCATGATATTTTTCACAGTGACGTTGTGTTTATCCGCAATTTTACCTAAGTAATCACCACTTTTAACACGATAAGTAATCGCTTTGGATTCTGTATCAGAAGTTGTAACTACAACATTTTCAGTCATAGGTTTCTCCCTTTTTGCAGCTTCGGCATCCACATAAGCATATATTAAATTTTCATTTTGTACAAACAAACCCACATATTCTTTTGGAAGTGTAAGGTAATAATTTTTACCTTCTTCATAGGGAATAATATTTAATTTATATGTTGGATTTAAAAATTCCAATAAAGAAATATCAATTCCGGTCGTCGTTTTGATTTGTTCAAATGAAATGTTTCTTTTAACCTGTATGGTATCTACTTCATAATATTGTAATTTGAAATTCTTGTCTGGAATGATGTTATGACTTTCACCGTACTCAAACATATACATGGTAGCGTAAAAAATAGGAACATAATTAGCCGTTTCTCGTGGTAAATAGGGTCTAATATTCCAATAATTTTTCTTTCCTCCAGCTCTTCGAATGGCTTTATTTACGTTGCCAGCTCCTGAGTTGTATGCAGCAAGAGCCAAATCCCAATCTTCAAAAATATCGTACAAATCTGATAAATGTTTTGCTGCAGCTTCCGATGATAATATCGGATCTTGACGTTCATCAATATAAGATGTGACATCCAATCCATATTGTTTTCCCGTTGCTAACATAAATTGCCAAAGACCAGTGGCTCCAACTTTTGAACGAGCTTTGGGCTGTAATGCCGATTCAATGATTGCCAAATATTTAACTTCAATAGGAACGTCATATAAATCGAGCTTTTCTTCAAAAAGTGGAAAATAATATTTGGATTTAGCCATTAAATTAGAAATGGCTTTGGGTCTATTTTTAATGTAAGATTTGATAAGATTTTCTAATTCTTGATTGTATACTATGTTAAAAGGTGTTTTAGCATCTAAGGCAGCTAAACGTTTTTTAAGTAGTTCTGTAGATAGTTCTTCAACCACAATATTTTCGGAAGGCAAATTTTCAACAAACAAAGCTGAGGCGTCAAATTGGTCATAAAATCGAACCAAATCCATCCATTTTGCATCTAAAGCGGATAATTTTGGATCATCCTGTAAATCAAAAACAGGGACTTCAACTATTTTTGATTGGTCATTTTGAGTTATTTCAGAGGTCAATAAATTAACACCTTCATTTGGGTTTACATTTGATAAAAGAAACTCATTTTCAATTGAATTTACTTCTGTATTTGAATTTATAGTGTCATTTTGCGACTCATGAAAGTCTGTTTGGGCAATTGCCAACAATTGGAAGAAGAATAAGAAAAAGGGAAAAAAATATCGCATTATTGAGAAACTTTTAAAAAGAATTTTCAAACCTACATAAAAAAATACAAATTATCCAAATGAAATTTTAAAAATTATCGAATAATTGATTCATATTTAAGATAAATGTAAATATAAAGGATTTATTGTGTTTTAAAATAAAATTTGATCTACAAAATTACCATTACAATAACCTATTTTTTTTAAAGATTAAACAAAGATATCCTAAATCCCAAAATTAAATCCTCATTCCCTTATTTATAATACCATTATCGTTGGTTTGACATCTATTGATTAAAGATAAATTTGTTGTTTTTTAGTTTGACTTATCTCAAAATACCTCAATATTTTTATCTTTGTTAAATGAAGTTTATAAAAGGAATCGTTATTTTGTTATGGAGATTGTGGTTTTATCTCCTTGTTTTTGTTTTCACATTTGTTTTGTCACCTATTTTATTAGTCGTAACAAGCAATGTAAAAACCTATCCTGTTTTTTTTAAAATGGCGCATTATTGGGCTAGGTTGATTCTTTTTATGATGGGTTTTAAATCTAAAATAATTCAAGCTACTTCACTACAGCCCCGACATAGTTATATGTTTTCTGCCAATCATACTTCGATGATAGACATCATGTTGATGTTGAGTGTGATTCCCGATAATCCTTTTGTATTCGTCGGAAAAGTTGAATTAGCTCGTATTCCAATTTTTGGTTTTTTTTACAGAAGAACTAGTATTTTGGTTGATAGAGCGAGTGCTACAAGCAGGAAGGAAGTTTATAATCAGGCTCAAGCAAAACTAGATAGAGGTTTGAGTGTATGTATCTTCCCTGAAGGATTGGTTCCAGATGAAGAAGTGATACTGAGCGAATTCAAGAATGGAGCATTCAACTTAGCTATCGAACATCAAATCCCCATCGTGCCCATTAGTTTTTTAGATTGCAAAAAAAGGTTTTCTTACACCTTTTTTAGTGGTAGACCTGGTGTTTTAAGAGTTAAGTTTCATCCTCCGATTTCCACAATTGAATTGAACATAAAAGATCACAAAGAAAGTTTAAAAAAACAAGTTTATGATTTAATTTACAATGATTTAATTAATGAATAATCGATTATTCTTTTAATAAGATTCTGATATCTGCTATTAATCTTTGTATCTCAGCCTTATCGGTACCGTCATACGTTCCTCTGATTTGTCCTTTTGGATCGATTAATGTAAAATTTTCAGTATGCACAAAATCCTGTAAACCGCCATCTCCTTCATCCAAAACGGCAAAATATGATTTTCGAGCTAAAGCATAAATATGTTTTTTATCACCTGTAGTTATATTCCACTTTCCATCTATTACCCCTTTTACATCTGCATAAGCTCTTAAGACAGGTACACTATCCATTTCGGGTGTTACGGAATGGGATAAAAACAGGACTTTGTCATTGTCGATGAAAGCATCTTGCACCTCTTTCATATTGGACGTCATGACTGGGCAAATCGTAGTACAACGGGTAAAAAAGAAGTCGGCTACATAGATTTTACCCTTGTAGTTTTCTTGTGTAATTATTTCTCCATTTTGATTGATTAGTTTGAAATCAGCAATTTTATGTCCTTTGCCTTTATTCTGAAGCGTACTGTCGACCAAGTCGGGATTCATATCCTGTGGATTGTACACGGGTAATTTTTTTTGAGGCGTGAGAAATTTATATACAAAGAAAACTAATGCTAAAGCTAAAATTAATAAAACTATTAATGAAAAAATTGAGGTTTTTTTTTCTGACTTATTCATTTTTAATACTTTTGAGAATTATTATCCGATATTTACCAACTCTAATACGAGGTAAAATTAATTCTTTTTTACCAAATAGTAGTATTAGAAGTTAATATGAGTATTTTTTTTAAATAATTATAACTTTAAATTTAAGAATATGAAATCAGTTTATGTTTTCATTCTAATATTTGTTTTTCAACAGGTTTTGGCTCAAGATATAGATTCTGCAGGGCCTATTTGTGCGGCTAACAAAACGTCAAATTGGAATCAAAATCTAATTATAAATCCCAATACCTCCAATTATGATATCACTTATCACAGATTGGAATGGACTATAGATCCAAGTGTCGCTCCTGCCTCTATCGCTGGAGTCGTAACTACTTATTGGGAAGCCTTATCACCCATGAATACCATAACCTTTGATTTAAAGGATAATATGTCAGTATCTCAAGTAAGACAGAGAACAACGAACCTGAGTTTTACACATAGTAATGACGAATTGGTAATTACTTTACCATCTACACAATCTATAGGAGTATTAGACTCTTTATCAATTACGTATTCTGGAATACCTGAATCTGGTGGATTTGGTTATTTCAATCGATCTACTCACAATTCAGTACCCATTGTTTGGAGTTTAAGTGAACCCTATGGTGCGATGTATTGGTGGCCTTGTAAGCAAGACCTCAACGATAAGGCCGATTCAATAGATGTTTATGTTACGCATCCGCGATTTTATTTAGGTTCCACAGAATACAAAACAGCATCCAATGGAGTATTAATTTCTGAGAATTTAAATGGGACAAACAAAACTACGCATTGGAGTCACAATTATCCAATACCTGCATATTTAATTGCTTTTTCGATCACTAACTATGTGGCTTATACAAATTGGGCTTATGAAGGAACTTCACAAGCAATTCCTATATTAAATTACGTTTATCCTGAGGGTTTAACAACAGCACAAAGTAACACACCTATAACAGCCGACATTATCGAATTGTATGGTGGCTTATTTGAAATGTATCCTTATGCCAACGAAAAATATGGTCATGCACAATTTCCTTGGGGTGGTGGCATGGAGCACACAACGATGAGTTTTATGGTTAATTTTGGAAGATCACTTATAGCTCATGAGTTGGCACATCAATGGTTTGGGGATAAAATTACTTGTGGTTCTTGGGAAGATATTTGGCTCAATGAAGGATTTGCTACCTATTGTGAGGGTCTGACTATTGAGGCGTTGGATGGAAGTAATGCTTTTAAAAGCTGGCGAAGTGGAAAGATTACAAATATTACTGGATCAACAGGTGGATCAGTTTTCTGTACCGATACAACAAGTGTAAACCGCATTTTTGATGGAAGGTTGAGTTATAACAAAGGTTCAATGGTTTTGAATATGTTGCGATATAAACTAGGAAATACACAGTTTTTCCAATCAATTAAAAATTATTTATCTGATCCAAATTTAGCTTACGGTTACGCTAGAACAATTGATCTTCAAAACCATTTTGAAGCCCAAAGTGGTATGGATTTGGATGAATTTTTTGCCGATTGGTTTATAGGTCAAGGTTATCCTAGTTATCAATTGCAATGGAGTCAATCAGCTGGTCAAGTTTTTATTGTTGTAAATCAAACACAATCAAATCCATCGGTGTCATTTTATGAAATGCCTTTACCTATTAAAATTACCGGTACAGGTGGAGAAATTCAGTGGTTACGACTTGAACATACTTCAAACGGACAATTGTTTACACAACCCGTGAGTTTTCCTATTTCACAACTTGAGATTGACCCAGATCTTGAGTTAATTTCCAAAAATAACGCGGTTGTTTTAGAAGTATTGGATGAAGAAAATAGTGAATTGGTTGTGTTTCCAAATCCCACATCCAATATAATTCAGATCCAAACTGCGAATGGGATTGAATTGAAAGAAATTTCACTTTTTAATTCACTAGGACAATTATTGTTGCATCAAAATGCTCAAAATCTCCTCATTGATATGAGTTCATTTCCCACTGGTACTTTTATGCTCCAAGTTAAAACAGAGAAAGGAATATTATATAAAACCATTCTGAAAGAGTAATTATAAGAGAATGTTAAAGTAAAATCAAGTTAGTTGTGAGTTCGCTCGAATTTCCTTAGGTTTGCGCTCTTTAATTAAAACAAATTAGTACCACATCCTTAATGTACAGTTCAAACTGTCATTATTACATCTTATATAAAATGGAAATATTAATCAAAGTTGCCCAATTTCTTCTAAGCTTATCTCTTTTAATAGTATTGCATGAATTTGGACATTATATTGCGGCCCGAATTTTTAAAACAAGAGTTGAAAAATTTTATTTGTTTTTTGATGCTTGGGGTAAAAAACTTTTTTCTTTCAAAAAAGGAGATACTGAATACGGAATAGGATGGCTACCTTTAGGTGGCTATGTCAAGATTTCGGGAATGATCGATGAAAGCATGGATAAGGAGCAAATGAAGCAAGAGCCTCAACCCTATGAGTTTAGATCAAAACCGGCTTGGCAACGCTTGATTATCATGTTGGGTGGTGTTACAGTTAATTTTATCTTAGGAATTTTGATTTACATCATGATAGTATACGTCTGGGGCGAAAAATATGTAAAACCTGAAGGAGTTACCTTGGGATTTTCAGTTTCAGATACATTTAAAGAATATGGTTTTAAAGATGGCGACAAAATATTAAAAGTCAACGGAGTTGAACCATTCAACGTATTGGACATCAATAAATCTTTATTTTTACGGACAGTAAATAGCATTACAGTAAAGCATGAAGATGGAAAAATTGAAACGATACAATTACCTGAAGACATCGGAAAAATTATGTGGAAAAATGGGGTCATGTTTCCATTCGAAGAAAGAGATTATGCTGTTATTGATACAGTAATACCAAATTCACCAGCATTAAAATCGGGTCTTCAAAAAGGAGACAAAGTACTCAGTGTTAATGGTAAACAAGTTATCTATTGGCACGAATTTACAAAATTGATAGATTCTACTCCAGCCCACATTACTTTATTAAGAGGAAAAGATACTTTAGCAATTAATGCTCAAGCTAAAAAACTCGATAAAAAAGCAAAAAAACCACAATTAGGCGTTAATGCCAGTAACATTAGTGTCGTAGTTGAAGAACATAAAGCGTATAGTTTTGGAGAAAGTATCTCTAGGGGAAACCAAATTGCAATTGATAAATTCAAGGATTTTTTAGGTCAATTTAAGTACTTGTTTACCAAAAAAGGAGCTGGTGAATTGGGTGGTTTTATAGCCATAGGGAAAATATTTCCATCTACTTGGAGTTGGCAGGCTTTTTGGGCTATAACGGCCTTTTTATCCATCATGTTGGGCTTTATGAATTTATTACCTATTCCAGCATTGGATGGAGGACACGCTCTTTTTGTGGTGTTTGAAATGATCACCGGAAAGAAACCAAGTGACAAGTTTTTGGAATATGCGCAGATAGTAGGTTTTGCTATTTTGATGACCTTAATATTGTACGCCAATGGAAATGACGTTTATAAACTGATTAAGGATTTGTTTTAAAAATAAATTTCACACCGTATTGAAAACCTCGAAATATTTTTTCGGGGTTTTTTTATAGGTCTAATTTGAGTTGTTCTGGCAAGAGTTTGAAGGTATGACGATGATGTTCGCAAGCCCCATTTAAATGAATAGCTCTTCTGTGTTCACTAGTAGGATAACCCTTGTTTTGTTGCCAATTGTATTGAGGAAATTGATTGTGAATGTCCAACATATATGCATCGCGATAGGTCTTTGCTAAAACTGATGCTGCAGCAATGTTGAGATATTTTCCGTCACCTTTAACAACAGTTTGATGGGGAATGTTTTGATAAGGGACAAACTTATTACCATCTACAACTATAAATTCAGGTATGACCTTTAACAGGCCTAAAGCTCTGTGCATGGCTGTAATCGAAGCTCTCAGTATGTTGATGCGATCTATTTCGCCTTGATATACGAATGAAACAGCGTAAGCAATAGCCTCTTTTTCTATAATAATTTTCAACTCATTGCGATGTTTTTCTGAAAGTTGTTTTGAATCGGTTAAAAGTGTATTGGAAAAGTTGGAAGGTAAAATTACAGCAGCTGCTACAACTGGTCCCGCTAAACAACCTCTACCGGCTTCATCAGTGCCGGCTTCCAATAAACCTGTATTTAATTGTAGTTGCAACATGTTTTAGTGAGACAAATGACAAATTACTGAAATTTAAAGCAATTTTAAGTTAAATTTAGTCAATTTCAAATCTGTAAATTCTGTTTTCATACTTAATCTGTTTACTTTTGCGGATTATTAATATGGGTTTAAACCATTTTTCATTAATTTATTATGCGTAATTACAGTATCTTATTATTTCTGTTAATGTTGAGTTTTCCGGTTTTGGCTCAGGTCAAATTAGGAGAAAAGGCTGTAAGAACCGATGCTTTGACGAGCGGAAGAATGTTGAATGATTCCATAAATAATGGAACAATGGATGAAGTTACTATTGAATTGGATGGAAAAACCCATTATACCGATTATAAAATTATTTCATTCTTAAAGGACACTACAATTGTAGACACAACCCTTTCCATTCAAAAGGAAAGAGTATACAACTACATTCGTAAAAACAACTTTGAATTATTACCTTTACATAATGTAGGACAAACCTTTAATCGCTTGGCGTATGACTTTTCTTCTTCAGATATTTTTCCTGAAATCGGAGTTAAAGCCAAACAATTCAATTTTTTTAAAACAGAAGATATAGACTATTATCGAGTTCCAACTCCTACAACCGAGTTATTTTTCCACACAGCGATTCAACAAGGTCACGTTTTGAATTCTCTTCTAACAGCCAATGTAAATCCGCAACTCAATATATCTGTTGCTTACAAAGGTTTAAGGTCATTAGGTAATTATCGGAACGCTTTATCAAGTCACCAAAATTTTAGATTGACGGCATCTTATACAGGGAAATCAAATCGGTATGTGATGAGGACACATTATGCCGGTCAAAATTTATTGAATCAAGAAAATGGTGGTTTGACAATTGAGTCATTAGCGTATTATGCGATTGATGATGAGGAGTTTCAAGATAGAGAAAGATTGGAAACGCTATTTATTGATGCTGAAAGCAGACTTAAAACCCGACGCTACTATCTAGAACACGGCTTTAATTTGTGGTATCACCCGAAAGATTCCGTTCAAAAACAAGAATCATATTTACAAATAGGACAAGAATTCGTTCATAAAAGGGAGTTTTACACGTTTTCACAAGATAAGGCCAATGCACTATTTGGTACAGCCTATCAATCAGTTGTGTCAGATAGCACAGCCTTTTTTAGAACTGATCATGGTGCTTATGTCGAATTGAAAACACCTTGGGTGTTGGGAAAATTAAGGGCTAAAGCCCAATATTCCACGTTTGATTATGGGTATAATTCTGTTCTTTTTTTAGATGATCAGACTATTCCTGCAAGACTCAATGGACATAACATTACATTTCATACTCGTTGGGATGCGAGCTTTAAAACTTTTAGTTTGCGATCTGAGGCTGGTCAAGTATTAGAAGGTGATTTAAAAGGACATTACCTTAAAAGTACAGCTATTTTTAGTAAAGACAGTTTATTTACTTTGCAAGCTACACTCTTAATTAAATCTCAAGCGCCCAATTTCACGTCTCAACTCTATCAAAGCGCATACGTGAATTACAACTGGGCTCCACAATTGGAAAATGAACATACGCGATTTCTTGGGTTTGAATTAATTTCCGACAAATTACTTGACGCTGAAGTAAACCTCATTCAAAAAGATTTTTATACTTATTTTGATGAAAGTTCTTATCCTCAACAATACGGAAATATTTTAACCTATCTAAAAGTAAAAGCACACAAGGAATTGAAATGGAGAAAATGGGCTTTGGATAATACTGCAATGTATCAAAAAGTGACACAAGGAGACGATGTGTTTCACGTTCCTGAATTTGTAACGGAACACACCTTGTATTTCAGTAGCGATGTTTTCAAGCGTAAACCATTGTATTTGCAAACTGGAATTACACTGAAGTATTTTACTGAGTATTATGCCGACGAGTTTAATCCTTTAATCAACGAGTTTGTCCTTCAAAATCAAACCCAAATAGGAAATTATCCATTGTTGGAATTTTTTGCCAATGCCAGAGTCCAAAGAGCAAGATTATTTTTCAAGTTAGAAAATCTAAATTCACTTTGGGACCCTGGAAAATATTTAGTAACACCAACTCAGCCTTATAGAGATTTTACCATTCGATTTGGAATGGTTTGGAATTTCTTTATATAACCTTTACCAAGTTTTTATTTATTTTTTAAAGTTTAAAGTAGCTTAAAGTAATTCTATTATAATGGGTTTAAAAAACAATGTATATTTTTTTCTATTAATTTCTTTAACAATGAGTTGTGTAACTCCTGTTAAAGTGCTACAAACTGATGTACAAAGCGTAAACAATTTACTGGACACATGGCATCAAGATGTAACTAATTTTAAATATGATGCTTATTTTGAAAAGATGACAGATGATGCTGTTTTTGTAGGAACAGATGCTTTAGAAGTATGGAACAAGCAACAATTTATGGTATTTAGCAAGCCTTATTTTGATAAAAAACAAACTTGGGATTTCAAACCCTTGCAAAGAAATATATATTTTGATGCATCGGGTAAAATGGCTTGGTTTGATGAGGTTTTGGATACCTGGATGGGATTAAGTCGAGGAAGCGGTGTATTGGTTCTCACTGAAAATGGATGGAAAATCAAGCATTATGTATTATCGGTAACAGTTCCCAATGAAGATATCAAATCAGTAATTGAAGCCAAAAAGGACACAGAAAAAACCCAAATTCCAAAAATTATTAAGACCTAGCCTATCTACTTTTATATTTACATTTTAACACCTTAAATGTATCTTTGAAATTAATATAAAGACAGCTTTATTCTGCTAACTATAAAAATTGCTACAAAACTAAAATTGTCTTAAGTTTGCAACTTATAAAATTATTTAAAATGTACAGAACACACACCAATGGTGAACTGAGATTAACACATGTCAATCAAATCGTTACTCTTTCCGGATGGGTACAAAAAGTTAGGGATAAAGGATTTATGATGTGGATTGATGTTCGTGACAGATATGGAATTACCCAATTGTTGCTTGATGAAAATCGCAGTAGTAAAGAATTGATGGAAAAAGCACGTCAATTGGGACGTGAATTTGTTGTTCAAATTACCGGTACAGTCATTGAAAGAGAAGCCAAAAATAAAAATATTCCTACCGGAGACATTGAAATACTAGTCACAGAACTTCAAATTCTCAATGCAGCTTTAACACCACCTTTTACTATTGAAGATGAAACCGATGGTGGTGATGAATTACGCATGCAATACCGTTATCTCGATATTCGTAGAAATCCGGTTAGAGAAAACCTGATTTTCAGACATAAAGTATCCTTGGAAGTTCGAAAATACTTATCAGAACATGGATTTATAGATGTTGAAACACCATATTTGATAAAATCTACACCCGAAGGAGCACGTGATTTCGTCGTGCCATCTCGTATGAATCCCGGACAATTTTATGCTTTACCACAATCACCTCAAACTTTCAAGCAATTGCTTATGGTAGCCGGAATGGATAAGTATTATCAAATTGTAAAATGTTTCCGAGATGAAGATTTACGAGCCGACCGTCAACCCGAATTTACGCAGATAGATTGTGAAATGGCCTTTGTAAGGCAAGAAGATATCCTGAATACTTTTGAAGGTTTAACCCGACATTTATTGAAAGAAATCAAAGGTGTCGAAGTAGCTCAATTTCCAAGAATGACCTATGAAGAAGCCATGAAAACTTATGGAAACGACAAACCCGACATTCGATTTGGGATGAAGTTTGGTGAACTGACTGACCTCACTCAAAATAAAGGATTCAGTGTTTTTGATAATGCCGAATTGGTAGTGGGAATCGCTGCACCTGGTTGTAGTGAATATACACGAAAACAAATAGATGAACTGACCGAATTTGTAAAACGTCCGCAAGTAGGAGCTTCAGGGTTGATTTATGTGAGATACAATATGGATGGAACCCTAAAATCATCTGTGGATAAGTTTTTCACTGAAGATCAATTAAAATTATGGGCAGAAAAATTGGGCGCCGAAAAAGGAGATTTATTTCTAATATTGGCTGGAAATGCAGCAAAAACCCGTACTCAATTGAGTATTTTACGTATGCATATGGCAACTTCACTTGGCTTGAGAAAGCCGAATGAATTTGCACCTTTATGGGTAGTTGATTTTCCATTATTGGAATGGGATGAAGAATCGGGGAGATACCATGCTATGCATCATCCTTTCACTTCACCCAAACCTGAAGATTTGCATTTATTGAGTACAGATCCCGGAAAAGTAAGAGCTAATGCTTATGATATGGTGTTGAATGGTAATGAAATAGGTGGTGGTTCTATTCGGATTCACGATAAAGAAACCCAATCTCAGATGTTTGATTTATTAGGGTTTACCAAAGAAGAAGCCCAAAATCAATTTGGTTTTTTAATGAATGCATTCCAATTTGGTGCACCTCCACACGGAGGATTAGCTTTCGGATTGGATAGATTGGTAGCTATATTAGGCGGACAAGAAACCATCCGTGATTTTATCGCATTTCCTAAAAATAATTCAGGAAGAGATGTGATGATTGATGCGCCTTCTGCTATTGATGCCTCACAGTTAAATGAACTTTTCTTGGATATTAAACCTATTTCCTAATGTTATATTGTAGAATATTTTCTACGCTTACTTTTTAATAATTAATCTAATAAACATTTAACAAACAAAAAAACAGTCAGTTATGGTTTTATTGATTTTATAATACATTTATTATATGTAAAAATCAATTAAAAAACTGAAGTGTAATTGTAGTAAAACTATTTTTTTAATTATATTTGCATGGTCTATGAAGAAGGGTAAGTGCTAGCTTATCCTAAGGGGGTAAATAAGAAGGCGTTCTGATTTTTAATCAGAACGTTTTTCTTTTTATACCATTCGGGTGTTTTGTGATTGCTAATAAAAGTTTATTAACTTTGCTTATAGTTAATACTTTATAATTCTATTTTCAATAATAAAATTTGTTTAAAGTTATGGCACAAAGAAAATGTTTGGAATGTAATGAACCCTTTTATGGGCGAAGTGATAAGAAGTTTTGCAGTGATCATTGTAGAAATGCACACAACAATAAAGTAGGCGTTGAAAGTAAAAACTTGATTCGCAACACTAATAATAGATTGAAAAAAAACTACAAAACGCTCACTGAGCTCAATTTAACAGGAAAAACGAAAGTTACGCGACTTAAATTATTTGATAAGAATTTCGATTTCCACTTCTTTACTTCAACCTATACCACAAAAACGGGGAGTATCTATTATTATGTGTATGACCAAGGTTATTTGGAACTAGAAAATGATTATTATTTATTAATTAGGAAAAATATTGATTAAATTATTAATTTGCATTAAACACACCTAATGTAATTATATTCACAAAAATTTTTCAATCCTCACAATATTAGCAATACATACCTATTAATATCCTAAATTAAACTTCTCATGTTTAAAAGAGTTTATTTTCCACTTCTCTCATTTGTATTGATTATTGGCGCCATTTATCTAGCTTTCGATAGTCAATTACCCCATTATCATTCAGAAATGAATGCATCACCAAAAGTGTTTTCAACCGATCGTGCTTTGGTACATTTGAAGAAAATAACCCAAAAGCCACATTATGTTGGGACTTTAGAACACACCAAAGTGCGGAATTATCTTACTGATGAACTCCGTAAAATGGGTTTGAAAGTTGAAATTCAAGAGCAAGAAGTTTTTAATATCAAATGGAATGGAGCCTGTAAAGTATTCAATGTGTTAACCCGAATTGAAGGTAGTCATCCGGAAGGAAAAGCACTATTGCTATTAACGCATTACGATTCAGCACCCCATTCTAAATCTTTAGGGGCAAGTGATGCCGGTAGTGGTGTTGTTGCCATTTTAGAAAGTGTCCGAGTTTTTTTGGCATCTGGAAAAAAGCCTAAAAATGATATCATGATTGTATTTACAGATGCTGAAGAAATCGGATTATTGGGAGCTAAAGCATTTGTTCAACACCACCCTTGGGCAAAGGAGGTGGGATTGGTGCTCAATTTGGAAGCCAGAGGTAGCGGCGGCCCTAGTTATATGTTATTGGAAACCAATTCGGGTAATGCGAAACTCATTCAAAGTTATAATAAAGCAAAACTTTCACATTCAGTAGGCAACTCTTTGATGTATAGTATTTACAAGATGTTACCAAATGATACAGACTTAACTATTTTTAGAGAAAATACCCATATTGATGGATTTAACTTTGCCTTTATTGACGATCATTTTGATTATCATTCCGAACAAGACAGTTACGATCGATTGGATCGCAATACTTTGATGCATCAAGGCGCTTATACATCCACATTACTAAATTATTTTGCTGATGTTGATTTGAGCCAACTTAAAAGCAAACAGGATAGGGTCTTTTTTAATTTCCCATATTTAGGAAATATATCTTACCCTTTTATATGGGTAATGCCTATTGTAGTGATAGCCTGTATGCTTTTTTTATTCTTATTTTTAATTGGAATCAGAAGAAGTAGAGTGTCTGTTAAGGAAAGCTTGAGAGGTTTTATTCCGCTACTAAGTTCGTTGTTGGCAGCTTTTATTTTTGGTTGGTTTGGATGGAAACTAATCTTATTAATCACACCCGAATACAATGAGATATTACACGGTTTTACCTATAATGGAAAATGGTTTATCATGGGATTTATCTCTTTGAGTATTGCTGTATTTTGGATGATTTATAAACCTTTTTTCGATAAGCGAACGTTACCCAATTTACTGTTTGCACCCATTTTATTGTGGTTGGTTATCAATGTCTTTATCGCTCTGAAACTCAAAGGAGCCGGTTTTTTTATCATTCCAACTATGGGCATGTTAATTGCCTACGCCATTTTAATTCTGTCTCCAAAAATCAGTGATAAATCACTATTAATTTTTACTTTCATTGCCATACCCGGTTTGATGATTTTTGCCCCTCAGATTGCCATGTTCCCGGTAGGGCTAGGCTTAAAAATGTTGGTAATAAGTACCGTTTTGAGTGTTTTACTCCTGACGACACTTATCACTACATTTGATTTTTATACAAATCATAAACCCATGATTAGTATGTTTTTAGTTATTTCTGTTTTAATGTTTGGTTCAGCATTTTTAAGAGTAGGTTTTACAACAGAACAACGCAAACCAAATAGTATAATTTATTATCAGGATGTAGCACGAGGAAAAGCCTATTGGGCAACATATGATTCTAGTACAGATGATTTTACCAAACAGTTTCTAGCAACACAACCCATCAAGGGTGATTTGACTTTACCTTTTAGTAGTAAATATAATACACGTATTTACCAATATACATCAACAGATATACGAAATATATCCAAACCAGTAATTTTTAAAACCATCAATGATTCTACTTATTCCAACAAAACAGTTATAAATTATAAGATTTTAAGTACCCATAAATCCAATTTGTTTCTTATCCAAGCAAAAGATAGCATTTCATTTTATGAATTGAGATTAAATGGTGCTGAATATGATAAACCTATAACAGATTCTGATAAAATGCACCATCTTTCAAGTCAAAACAAGAAGATTTGTTCCTATTACCTGGCAGATGGAGTTGATCAATTGCACTTACAATTGGTTGTTCCCAAAGGTCAAAAAACGGATTTAGATTTGTATGACATCACATTTGATCTTTTAGAAAACCCCGCTTTTAAGATTGAACCAAGGAAAAACTTTATGATGCCAAAACCCTTTGTCATTAACGATGCAGTTGTATTGAAGATTCCTTTATAGCACAACAACAAAAAACCCTATCAATCAACAGATTAATAGGGTTTGATGTACTCGAGGCGGGACTTGAACCCGCACAGGCATTACTGCCCAAAGGATTTTAAGTCCTTCGTGTCTACCATTCCACCACTCGAG
>JADZFW010000074.1 GCA_020854235.1 Flavobacteriaceae bacterium | reverse complement strand
TCAGGATTATTAATGTAGTGGCAAACATACATAAAAATTAAAAATGTTTTTTCAATATCTCAAAAAAGGATAGACATCCGTTTTTCAATGTATTTTTAATCAAATTTAAAATATCAACCAAAAACCATTTGTAATAATTAATTTTTTTATATGTTTGTCAAAGTTTAATTTAACTAAAGTATAAAAACAAATGGTCATTTTTAGGTTTTTAATTATTTACATCTAAGTGCTGTTTATTATAACCAAATATACTTCTGTTTTCCATACCTATTGGAATAAAATTGCAAATCACAAAAGGTTGTCGATCATACAATTAAGGGTATAGTTATAGCTTATATCAAACCTATTCTGTTTTGTGTATTTATATAACTATCGCATATTATGAAAACTCGTTATACTGATCTTATCGAACAAACTTTTTACTATCCTCAGGAAGAATTTGAAACCCGCGATGGTAACTTATTTTTTCATGGCATTGATATGATGCAAATCATTGAAGAACATGGTACGCCATTGAAGTTCAATTATATTCCCAAAATTTCTGAAAATATACTCAAAGCCAAGAAATGGTTTGGAGACGCTTTTAAAAAATTGGATTACAAAGGAAAATACCATTATTGCTATTGTACCAAAAGCTCTCATTTCAAATTTGTATTTGATGAAGCTTTAAAAAATGATATTCACGTGGAAACTTCTTCTGCATTTGATATAGATATCATTAAAACCCTTAAGAAAGAAGGAAAAATTACCGATAAAACCTATGTAGTATGCAATGGTTTCAAAAGAGACGAATACATCAAAGGCATAGCCGATTTAATCAATTCAGGTCAGAAGAATTTTATTCCCGTCATTTATAATTATGAAGAATTACCACTTTTGTCAACTGCAATTAATAAAAAGTTTAAAGTAGGTATCCGCATTGCATCTGAAGAAGAACCCAAATTTGAGTTTTATACATCCCGATTGGGAATTGGATACAAAGATATCGTCAACTTCTACAAAAGAGAAGTCCATGACAATAAGAAAGTTGAATTGAAAATGTTACACTTTTTCATCAATACCGGTATCAAAGACACCGCTTATTATTGGAATGAGCTCAACAAATGTATGAAAGTGTACATCGACTTGAAAAAGATATGTCCTACTTTGGATAGTTTAAATATTGGTGGTGGTTTTCCAATCAAAAACTATTTGGGTTTTGATTATGATTATCCCTATATGGTAGAAGAAATTACAACGCAAATTAAAAATGCTTGTGAGGATGCTTACGTACCAGTTCCTCATATTTTTACCGAATTTGGTTCCTTTACAGTAGGAGAAAGCGGTGGAATGCTATATGAAGTTTTGTATCAAAAGAAACAAAATGACCGTGAAAATTGGAACATGATTGATTCCTCTTTCATCACTACTTTACCCGATTCTTGGGCTATAAGTAAAAGATTTATCTTGTTACCTATCAACAGATGGAATGATCGTTATGAACGCGTTTTGTTAGGCGGTTTGACATGCGATAGTGACGATTATTACAATTCCGAACAACATGTAAATGGTATTTACTTACCGATATACAATGCACAAAAACCTTTGTACTTAGGGTTTTTCAACACAGGAGCTTATCAAGAATCAGTAGGAGGTTATGGAGGATTGCAACACTGTTTGATACCACAACCCAAACATATATTAATAGAAAAAGACAAAGAAGGTAATATCACCACTCGAGTATTTAGAGAAAAACAAAACCAACACGAATTTTTAAATATTTTAGGATATGAGTAATCAGAAGACTTTTGGCGGAATTCCCGAAGAATTTGGACAATTAGCCAAAGCAAAAATTGTATTAATTCCCGTTACATACGATGGAACAAGTACCTATCAAAAAGGAGCAGACAAAGGTCCAAATGCCTTTTTGGACGCAGCTGAAAATTTGGAATTGTATGACATTGAAACCGATTCTGAAGTGTATAAAGAAGGTATTTACCTTGCTGATACAATTACAGAAGATGCAAGTCCGGAAGCAGTTTATCAAACCGTTTACAACAAAACCAAAGAATATATTGCTAAAAATAAATTTGTTACGCTTTTTGGTGGTGAACATTCCATTTCTATTGGTGCCATCAAAGCGCATTACGAGCATTATGACAATTTAACAATTGTACAAATTGATGCACACGCCGATTTGAGAAAATCTTATCAAGGATCACCCTACAATCACGCTTGTGCACTTTATGATGCCAGCCAAAATGCCGATAATCTCATTCAAATAGGTATTAGAAGTATGGATAAATCAGAGAAAACAGTCATGGATTATGACAAAGTTTTCTTTGCTCATGAAATGTTACTCAATGAGGATTGGATGGAAGATGCCATTGACCTCATGACAGATGACGTTTATATTACTTTTGATTTGGATGCATTAGATCCATCCATTTTCCCTGGAACGGGAACACCCGAACCCGGAGGCTTGATGTGGTACGAAACGCTCGAATTCATTCAAAAAATAATGAAAGAACGCAATGTCGTCGGTTTTGATTTAGTCGAACTTTGTCCGATTGAGGGAACCAAAGTATCCGAATTTTTAGCTGCAAAATTATATTACAAAATGCTCAGCTATAAATTTGCTGCAAACGATGAGATTATAGATGATGACGATGAGGAAGAAGATAATTCAAATAAAATTGCCAAATTTAAAAGCAACGAGTAAGTAATAACTTCACAAACTTAAAACAGAAAACCAACATGTCCCAAAAAGGTCCCATTTCACAATTCATTCAGAAATACTATTTACATTTCAATTCTGCAGCGTTAGTAGATGCAGCCATTGGCTATGAAGAACAATTAAAAAAAGAATCCAAGATGTTGGTTTCCCTTGCCGGAGCCATGAGTACTGCCGAATTGGGTAAAATATTTGCCGAAATGATTCGTCAAGATAAATTGCATATAGTTTCTTGTACAGGTGCCAATTTGGAGGAAGATCTCATGAATTTAGTTGCCCATTCTCATTATAAACGAGTACCTCATTACCGTGATTTAACACCACAAGATGAATGGGATTTGTTGGAAAAAGGACTCAATCGGGTTACTGATACTTGTATTCCCGAAGAAGAAGCTTTCCGTAGATTGCAAAAACACATTGTGAAAATATGGAAAGATGCCGAAGCTAAAG
>JADZFW010000073.1 GCA_020854235.1 Flavobacteriaceae bacterium | reverse complement strand
TGGAAGCCTTAAATGTTTTCCATCTGCGGTACTTTGCGCCTTCTCAGCTTACTCTGCGTTAAAAACTTTTAAGATTTATACTCCTTAACTAAACGACATTGATTCAGAATTCAGAATTCAGAATTCATAATTTTATAATAGATGGAACTCCTTATACAACTCATGAAACCCCCGACCCGACTGATGGAACTCGCTGTACAAAATTGGTTACTCACTACCCAAATCCCATTGATTCCCACACAACCCAAACGATCCCAATGAAATCCCTGCCTCGCCGTAGGCGGGCCCAATAACCCGCCTCGCCGTAGGCGGGCCCAATAACCTGCCTCGCCGAAGGAGGGCCCAATAACCAAATAACCTAACCAACCCAAAACAAGTCAGCGACAATTCCATCAATACTAAAGTAAAATTCAGGATTTACAATGATTTCATTTGAGCTGATGCGTAACAATTGTTTGTTTTCAAGATATTTCAAAACCCCATTTTCAAAATAATTTTTGAAATCCATTCCAAATTCTCTTTCAATTTTGAACAGATTTACACCCCATTTCGTTCTTAAACCGGTCATGATGTATTCATTATACCTATCCTTTGGAGAAAGCTGTTCGTGCTCCATAGCCAATTCTCCTTTCTCAAGGTGCTTGATATATTGTGCATTGTTGGAAACATTCCAACTTCTGGTCGTTCCCTGAAATGAATGTGCAGAAGGTCCAAAACCCAAATACGGCTTTTCTTTCCAATACGATACATTATGACGGGATTGAAAACCGGGAAGCGCATAATTGGACAATTCATAATGACCATATCCATTTTGCTGCATCAATTTCCTCAAAGTATGAAATTGTTCAAAAGCCAATTGTTCTTCAACGGCTGCAATTTTTCCAACCTTTATCAAATGTTCCAATGCCGTTTTGGATTCTACCGTCAAGGCATATGAAGATAAATGCGGAATTTGTAACTGGAGGAATTTCTCTACATTATACTGCCATTTGGATGCGTTTGATTGTGGCATTCCATAGATCAAATCAATTGTTATATTCTGAAATCCGGCATCTTGAGCTCTTAACACGGCATATGCTGCTTCTTTGGCAGTATGCACCCGATTCATCATTTGCAATTCATCATCGTGAAAAGATTGAATGCCAATACTCAACCTATTGAATGGCAAATCTTGGAGTAATTTGATTTTTTGCTTATCCAAATCATCCGGATTGGCTTCCAATGTGATTTCAGGCTCCTCACCTATTTTGTAGTGTTTATAAAGGGTTTCAAAGAGTTCGGCATAAGCTCTTTCATCCAATAATGAAGGGGTGCCGCCTCCCCAATATATCGTTTCAATGGTCTCGGTCAATTCGTCTTTACGCAATACAAGTTCTCTTTTCATCGCTTGAATCATTTCGGGTAACTGACGCCTAGACACCGAAAAATGAAAGTCACAATAATGACATTTTTGTTTGCAAAAAGGAATATGAAGATAAAGACCTGCCAATTTTTTATAAATTAGATTTTACTTATGCAAAGATACTGAATATAAAATAGGTAATAATCGCATTCAAAATTTAGGTTAAATATACACAAATCAATAATGTGATATTTGTTACTTTAAAATCTTTTCATACCGACTACATTTGTTGAATTCAAAATGAAGTGATTTAAACTTTTTGTTTTGTACCGAAATGACAAAGCAATCAGTAAACACATAAATAAAATCATTTATTATTTGAGTAAATGAAATGATCTTTGACCTGATAAGGTTCTTTTTGCAAATCTTAATTGGCGTTACGAATTAAAAAAGTAACACAATAGGGCAAATTCCAAACATTTTTCGGGAAAAGATAGGGTTTAAATAGCTTCAATAACTAATAACGCAAGTTCCTAATTAAAATCAATCAACTATTATGTACGTATTTGCAACAACTCTCAGAATAAAAGAAGGTGAAGAACAAACCTTTATCGAAATGCAAAAATTTGTTGAAAAAACTGAAGCCACACCTGCCGGATTGGATCATTTTCACATTTTTAGAGACCGTTGGGATAATAACAAGTTTTTTTTGGTTGAATATTGGTCCGATAAATCAAAAAGAGATGCTTTGATTAACAGTACCGACTATTTGAATTTTCTGGAATATCGTAAACTGGCAGTTGAAAAAGATTGTGAACAACACGAATTTGACGTAATCATATAACATTTGCGATGCATAGTCGTTCCCCTAGCGCTAGTAAAAACAAAAACCCGATTTTCAATCGGGTTTTTTATTTTAGCATATGCAAATCTATTATCTGGTAAACAAAATTTCTCTGTATTTACTCAATGGCCAGAGTTCGTCATCAACCATCATTTCCAATTTGTCGCAATGCATTCTGATTGTATCAAAAAATGGTTTGACTTTGTCACAATACAATTCGGCTCTTTTTTCGATATCTTCTACATTATTGGCTTTCTTACGGGCCTCAACCATTGATTCCACATTTACACTGATAGCGCCGATATGCTCCGAAATCTTTTTGATTAATTCCATTTGCTCTTTGGCAATTTCTTTAAAATCATTCCCAAAAATATCTTTCAATCCTTTGACATTTTCAGTCAAAATATTTTGATAACGAATGGATGTCGGAATAATGTGATTCAAGGCAATATCTCCCAATACTCTGGATTCAATCTGTATTTTCTTGATATATTCTTCAACCTGAATTTCATGACGGGCTTTTAATTCAACCGGTGACATGATTTTCATTTCTTCAAATAAAGCAATGGATTCCGGTTTGGTTTTAGCCTCCAATGCTTTAGGTGTCGTTTTATTATTACTCAAACCTCTTTTGGCAGCTTCTTTTTGCCAAGCTTCACTATAACCATCGCCTTCAAATCTAATTTTTTTAGAAACTTTGATGTATTCTCTCAACACATTGAAAATAGCGTCGTCCTTTTTCATGCCTTTCTCAATCATTTCATCTACGCTAATTTTGAATTCTTTCAATTGTTTGGCTACAATCATATTGAGAACAGTCATTGGGGTAGCACAATTGGCGCTACTTCCTACTGCTCTAAACTCAAATTTATTACCCGTAAAGGCAAATGGCGAAGTACGGTTTCGATCGGTATTATCCAATAAAATTTCAGGAATCTTCCCAACAACATTCAATTTCAATTCTGTTTTTTCCTCTGGAGATAATTTTCCTTTGGTCACGTTTTCCAATTCGTCCAATACTTTGGTCAACTGACTGCCGATAAATACGGAAATAATAGCAGGTGGTGCTTCATTAGCTCCCAATCTATGATCATTCCCCGCCGATGCAATAGCCGAACGCAACAATTCTTCATAATCCTGTACCGCTTTGATAGTATTGATGAAAAACGTTAAAAACTGTAAGTTATTCATTGGGGTTTGCCCAGGACTCAAGAGATTCACACCGGTATCAGTAGCCAAACTCCAGTTATTGTGTTTACCCGAACCATTGATTCCGGCAAATGGTTTTTCATGAAACATCACATAAAAACCGTGACGTTTGCCTACCTTTTGCATGACATCCATCAATAAGGCATTGTGATCTACTGCCAAATTGATCTCTTCAAATATAGGTGCCAATTCAAATTGGTTGGGTGCTACTTCATTGTGACGGGTTTTCACCGGTATACCCAATTTCAAAGCCTCAATTTCCAATTCGCGCATAAAAGCCATTACTCGATCGGGTATGGAACCAAAATAATGATCATCCAATTGCTGACCTTTGGCAGGTGCATGTCCCAAAAGGGTTCTTCCTGTCAATTTGATATCGGGTCTGGATTCTGCAAAAGCCGAATCTATTAGAAAATATTCTTGTTCCCATCCTAAAGTACCAATTACTTTACTCACCTTTTTATCAAAATATTGACATACTTGAGTGGCAGCTTCATCTACTGCATGTAAGGCTTTCAATAAAGGCGTTTTATTATCCAATGCTTCACCGGTGTAAGCAACAAAAATAGTTGGGATACAGAGCGTAGTCTCAAAAACAAATGCTGGTGAGGTAGGATCCCAAGCAGTATATCCACGCGCTTCAAAGGTGTTTCGAATACCACCATTAGGAAAACTTGAAGCATCTGGTTCTTGTTGTACCAATTGACCTCCGTCAAATTTCTCCATGGCTTTACCATTTCCATACGTTTCAAAAAAAGCATCGTGCTTTTCTGCTGTACCACCGGTTAAGGGTTGAAACCAATGCGTGTAATGGGTCGCTCCTTTGGATATAGCCCATTCCTTCATAGCACTCGCAACCTGATCGGCTGTTTTTCTGTCAATTTTCTTTCCGTATTGAATGGCATCTTGTACACTTCGGTAAGCTTCCTTGGTCATACTCTGCAGCATGGCTTCATCATTAAAAACATTAATTCCGAAAATTTGGGAACGCTTGGTAGTTTTTTCATCCACTTTTAGTGGTGTGCGCTCAATAGCTTTTTCAAATGCTTTGAATCGAATGGTTGACATAGTGTTGTGATTTAAAGTTTAAGGTTTAACTTTTATTTTAAAGACGCAAAAATATAAAAGATTATGATATAAAAAAACATACCCCCTATTTTTTAGGGGGTATTGTTAATTTATTTTTCAAATAATTAATCTAATGCTTATTTTTTTGGGGTCAACTTGTAAATATATTGATTTATTACATTTTCCAATCCATAATACAAAGATTCTGCAATTAAAGCATGCCCAATGGAAACTTCATCTAAATAGGGTACATGTTTGGCAAAAAATTCAATATTTTTCAAACTCAAATCGTGCCCGGCATTTACCCCCATTTCCAATTCATGAGCTAAAGCAGCACTTTCTGCATAAC
>JADZFW010000072.1 GCA_020854235.1 Flavobacteriaceae bacterium | reverse complement strand
CATCGTAGTTTTCTTCTACGGCAGCATAAGCTTCTTCGGATGGAGCCGCTTCAACAGCATAACTAGCCGCTTCTTCCGATTTTTTTTCGCCACAACTGATAAAGAAAAGAACAATTAGCACTGAGGTTAGGATTTTTTTCATACTGGTTTGTTTGGTATTAAGTTGTTATAGGGACAAGTTTACCTTGTCTGGTTATCAAGTTAAAAGTTATTGGTATTTTGAGTTATTGTGTTATTGAGTCCACTTGTGTCGAGATAGATTATAGAATTATTAATTCATAAAATTATTTACCTTCAACAATTCAAATTTCCAACTTCCGAAATATTTTCAACATAGCTGCTTCAATTTCGTTGTAAGTCAGGATGTTGTTGGATATATAAATAAACATCAAAATGTGTTTTTTGGTATGTTTTGCTACTAAAATATTTTTATTGAGTCTATAGGCTTCTCGCATCAATCTTTTCACCCTATTGCGGTCAACAGCATGTTTGAATTTGCGTTTAGAAACCGAGAATCCAACTTGAAATAAGGCATCGCTTACGTGTTCCACCGGAAGATAAGCCAATAGCAAAGGAAAACTCTTCACATTTTTGCCTTCCGCAAAAAGTGTTTCGATTAATTTTCGACTTTTGAGTTTTTCAGATGGAGGAAATTTGAAATTCATGATTAAAAACAATTACAGATTTATTTGTAACGCTAATAAAGTTCAAAACTACGTATAAATTTTTGGTTGAGAAATTAATACACTAAAACTGAAACTTTGTTTCCTAACTTAAATTTTCAAAATACCAATAACTTTTTCCCCTCAACCTATACTTCAAATCAATCTCTTATCTTTGCCCCATGAGAAAACTAAAAAATGAAGAACTGCAACGGGTGAGTGTTGAGGAGTTTAAACAAATTCCCAAAACGCCACTGATTGTGATTTTGGACAACATCCGCAGTTTGAATAATATTGGTTCTGTTTTTAGAACGGCAGATGCTTTTTTGATTGAAAAAGTGTATTTGTGTGGCATTACTGCAACGCCACCACATAAGGACATTCATAAAACAGCTTTGGGCGCTACCGATTCAGTCGAATGGGAATATGTAAGTGATGTTTTAACACTTATTGTCCAATTAAAACAGCAAGGTATCAAAGTAGCGAGTATCGAACAAGCAGATCAAGCAGTCATGTTGCAAAATTTCAAACCTGAAATCAATCAAAAATACGCAGTTATATTTGGGAATGAGGTCATGGGGGTACAACAAGAAGCCGTTGATATTTCTGATTTTTGCATCGAAATTCCTCAATTGGGTACCAAACATTCGCTCAATATTTCTGTGAGTGTTGGCGTGGTTTTGTGGGATTTGTTTGTTAAAATGAATTTTGAAAAATAATCATACAACCATCAACTATGAATGAAACAACTAAACCTCATAAATCAGGATTTGTAAATATCATCGGAAATCCAAATGTAGGAAAATCCACATTGATGAATGCATTGGTAGGGGAACGTTTGTCAATCATTACTTCAAAAGCACAAACTACTAGACATCGCATTTTGGGAATTGTAAGTGAAGAAGACTATCAAATTGTTTTTTCGGATACTCCGGGAATAATCAAGCCTGCTTATGAACTGCAGGAATCTATGATGGAGTTTGTGAAATCTGCCTTTGATGATGCCGATATTCTGATTTATATGGTCGAAATTGGAGAAAATGTATTGAAAGATGAGAAGTTTTTTGAGCGATTGAGAAATTCTAAAGTACCGGTGTTGTTGTTGTTAAATAAAATTGATTTATCCGAACAAGAACGAGTAAAGGAACAAATCAATTTTTGGATGGAACAATTACCTAATGCTGAAATTCTTCCCATATCAGCTTTAGAAAAATTCAATATAGAAACTATTTTCAATCGCATTTTAGAATTGCTTCCCGAAGGTCCGGCCTATTATCCCAAAGACCAACTTACCGACAAAAGTGAACGATTTTTTGTCAATGAAACTATTCGAGAAAAGATCTTGATTCATTACAAAAAAGAAATACCCTATTCAGTAGAAGTCGATACAGAAGAGTTTGAAGAAACGGAAGATATTATTCGTATTCGAGCCATAATTATGGTAGAACGCGAAACGCAAAAAGGTATTCTCATCGGACACAAAGGATTGGGCTTAAAGCGTGTAGGTACTGAAGCCCGCAAGGATTTGGAAACCTTTTTTCAGAAAAAGATTTTTATAGAATTGTATGTCAAAGTCAATAAAGATTGGCGTAGTAATTCCAAACAGCTCAAGAGATTTGGGTATAATTAAGTCATCAGATGACTTACATTTCCTTAGCATGTAACAAACGCGTCAGTTTGATGGACATATCCAAAAGGATGATTTTTGCATTTCCATTGCGCTCGATGTGATACATAGCCTCTTCCAATTCTTTGATAATATCCAAGATATTTCCATTGTGAACGAATGAAGCAAATTTTTCCAATTTAAACCCTTCCGTTTTGGGTTCTAAAAAAACCAAGGAATCTGCTTTGTAATTCTTTAACATAGCTTGTCGGAAAAATTGGATGCAATAATTTAAAAATTGCTTTTGTGGTTCGCGACCGATTTCGGCTATTTCATTGCTCCAAGCAATTAAATCGTTGATAACAGCAGCATTTCCTTTGGCTCTGAATGCTGCTCTAACCCAATTGATAAACCATTTTTCAAAAACCTGATCTTCGGAGTTTTCGGCCAACAATTTCAAAGCTTTGTTCATGCTGCCATCTGCTTGATGTGCCAATTTTAAAGCTGTATTGGGATCTGTATTTTGATGATCCATCAAATAATCAGCGATTTGTTTGACACTGAGATTGCCAAAATGCAAAGCCTGACATCTGGATTTAATCGTACTGATGATTTGTTCCTCATCTTCGGTGACCAATATGAAAATGGTTTTATGAGGTGGTTCTTCTATGAGTTTTAAAAGTTTGTTGGAAGCTGCAGCATTCATTTTTTCAGGCATCCATAGAATCATCACTTGGTAATGTCCTTCATAGGGTTTTAATTGTAATGCTTTGACAATTTCCTGTGCTTCATCTACCCCAATTTGACCTTGTTTATTTTCAATACCTATGTGTTGGAACCAATCAAACAAACTTCCAAAAGGTTGTTTTGCTAAAAATTCTCGCCAATCAGAAAGAAACAAATTACTCACCGGATGGGTTTTGACCGTTTCATTGGTAGCGGTTGGAAATGCAAAATGCAAATCGGGATGTTGCCATTTTTGGCAATTGTGTAAACAACTTTCCGGGTCTTTGTGGTCCTTGCTGATTAAAAAGGAAGCATAGGCAATAGCTACTTGTAGAGTTCCAACTCCTTCTTTGCCTACAAACAATTGAGCATGAGGTATTCTTCCGTTTTCCGCAGACTTTTTTAGGTGATTGATCAGAT